>JBGCDP010000241.1:0-17359 GCA_045105475.1 Anaerolineae bacterium | reverse complement strand
TTCCGTTTAGCGATGAATGGGAGATTTGGCGGCCGGGTACGGCCGATGGCACGCTCATCGGAGGCAACCTCAAACGCTTCATGCTGCTTGCGGGAACTGACTATTTTCCACCAATTGAAACGTTTAATAATTCAATTTTATTTTGGGAAGATATTGGAGAAAGTTGGTACGACCTAGCGATTTACCTGCAAAAGCTTAAGCACATGGGAATTTTAGACCGGATCGGGGCGTTGGTGATCGGACAGCCGGTTTGGATCAACAGCTTTTTTGATCAGGTAGACCATCCCACTTTACAAGAGCTGGTCATGGAAATCATGGCCCCTTATGATTTTCCAGTGATTTCCAACGTTAAGTTCGGCCATCACACCTGCTCAGTGCCGTTGCCACTTGGATGTAGAGCCACCCTCAACACGGCCGTTCCTGAGCTTGTGATACCTGAATCGGCCGTATGCTAAAGATGACGATTGATCCAGTCAGTGACTTTCTGAACCGTCACGTCGATCGAATCTTGGGTCGTATCTAGCAGTTCCATCTTTGAGTCGCCAGCGGCCGCTTGTTCCTTAAACCAGCGATTAAAGTTGAGTTGATCAGTGATAAATTCTTCCGTACCACTGTTACGCCATTGCGGCCGGGCCTTGAGCCGTGTCTCAAGCAGCTCATCATCGTACACGAGTGCTAAATAGTGGATGGCTGAAAAGTAGCGCGCCTCAACACACGGTTCGATATTGGGTGGAATGGCGCCCGAGCTAAATAGCACCACCGGTCGGCCGGACTGCCCAATATTTTTTGCCATACGGAGCCAGTTGTCAAAGAAGTTGTCTATCCCCCATAGAATGTCCCCATCAAGAATGACCGCATCTTGAAACCTGCCGACAAGCTGATTACACACGGTGGTCTTGCCAGCTCCTGATGGGCCACAAACGATCATGAGAGGCTGCATGATAAAACGATGTTTATGGCCGCAATCTTGGCAAATGGCCCAGCTTTGCTGGGCTAAATAGCTCAACTGAGTTGAGCTACTGGGTTTGTCGATTACTTTGTCGGCGTGGTATTGGCCGCATTTACTACAGACATTGAACATATCTTCACCTCTCTAATCTTTACTTTCACCCTTCACCATCTCATCAATCGCTCCCAACAACGATAGCTCCCCTGCCGCATCATTATCAAGCGTCCAAAACATCACTCCACCCGCTTCAGCCTGTGACCTTTTTGTTTTCTCTTTCACAGTTGGAATACCATTGTAAAAGATCTCCGTCCCATTAAGCACAAGCGAGTCCTGCATCGCCGCATCTGGATTGTCTTCCACAATTTTACGATAGATTTTTTCAGACGGCCGAGCGTAAAACGGAATCCCCATCACCGTTTTATCGGCCGGTAAACCTCGTTCCGCCCAATAGTTTAATCCCACATCAAACTGCCCCATCGATCCATGTTCAGGGCCGTCATACGTCATCACATTTACAAAATCAAATATCTCAAAGCTTTCAGAAGGGACCCCATCACCGTTTGAGCCGTGGCTTACGACAGCGGTTGTAATCAACTTATCTGGCATCGCCTCGCGAATTTCTTGCATCAAAAGCAAATATTCTTGGTCAGACTGACCCAATATCGGGTACTCCCAATCAACATCAGCCCCGTCTAAGTCGTATTCATCAACAATCGCTTTCAAATTGGCCACAAACGCGGTTCGGGTCACATCATCGGCCGCCATCGCTTCAAACTCCTTCTCCCACCCCCAACCCCCAACTGAGATTAAAACCTCAACATCGGCCGCATGGGCCTCTTCCACAATCTGCTTCAATTTCCAACCGTTGACCAACTTCTTAAAGGTCCCATCTGCATTGGGCAATAAAAACGAATAGTTGATGTGAGTCAGCCGTTCATACGGAATAGTTGAAGGAACAATGTTTGTCGTGACATAAGCCACAACTCGAAATTCATCTGGAGTCATAGTGGGTTCGGGTGTAAGAGTGGGTGGGATTGTGGGTTCAATTATGATTGATTCAGTTGGAGCAACATCAATAGGAACACCGTCTTGATTTCCAGCACAAGCGGCCAAAAAACATACCAATCCCAAAAAGAAATATTTACTCTTCATATCAACCAACTATAGCGGGATTTCGAATCTCACCCTACTCTCACTCTTTACTCTCTACTTTTTTTAACTATAATAGCCGCTGGTTGGCAGACCGATTTTTTCAAATTTCGATTCTTATTAAGAATTGAAACCACAATTGAATACATCCCCCTGATAAGGATCAACACATGAGTGAACGAACGGAAGCGATTCTGTCGCAGATGACCCTGAAAGAAAAAATCGACATGCTGGCTGGAGCTGATTTCTGGACCACAGTCCCCAACGAACGCTTAAATATACCTGCCATGAAAGTCACCGACGGCCCTAACGGCGCACGCGGTGGTGAGTTTGGCATGGGCCCAACGGCCGCCTGTTTGCCCGTCGGTATCGCGATTGGTGCCACATGGAATACAGGCCTAATCGAACAGTTGGGCGGTTTATTGGCAGATGAAGCCAAATCAAAAGGGGCCAGCATCCTACTTGCACCCACCATCAATATTCATCGATCAACCTTAAACGGCCGGAACTTCGAATGCTATTCTGAAGATCCTTGGCTTTCTGGCCAGATGGCGGCCGCCTATATCAGCGGCCTACAGGCAGGTGGCATCGGAGCCTGCCCGAAACATTTTGTCGCCAACGATTCAGAGTTTGAGCGCTATACGATGAACTCCGTCGTCGATGAGCGAGCACTGCGTGAGATCTACTTGCCCCCCTTTAAAGCGGCCGTACAAGAAGGTGGCGCATGGGCCATCATGTCTGGCTACAACAAAGTCAACGGTGTCTGGTGTAGCGAAAACAGCTATCTGCTCAAAGACATTCTCAAAGATGAATGGGGATTCGACGGCATCGTCATGTCTGATTGGTTTGGCACCTACTCTAGTAAGATCGGAATCGGTGGCCTTGATCTCGAAATGCCGGGAACCGCTCGTCATGCGGCCGGTCTGCTCACTGAAGTCAACGAAGGGCGTTTGGCCGAAAGCGAAATCGATGACAAAGCCCGCCGCATGTTGCATACGCTGGAGCGAGCAGGCAAATTTGAAAATCCCGAAATGCCGGAAGAGTTTGCCGACGACCGACCGGAGCATCGCACCATTCTGCGCCAAGCGGCCAACGAAGCGATTGTGTTGCTCAAAAACGACGACGATCTGCTGCCGCTGACTCCAGAGAAAGCCCAAACGATTGCCATCATCGGCGGCAATGCCCGCTGGCCAGGGGTCATGGGTGGCGGTAGCGCCGTCGTTCCTGCCCATTACATCGTCACCCCGCTTGAAGGGATCACCGCTCGCTTTGGCGACCAGGCCGAACTCCAATACACCGTCGGTGCCATGAGCAACAAAATGCTTCCAGCCCTCGACAAAACGCTTATCAAAACCGCATCAGGCAATCAAGGCGTCCAGATAGAATTCTTCGACGGTCCAAACCTCACAGGCCAACCGGTAGACACCTTAACCAAGGAACGGATGGAAATGGCGTTTGTTGGCAACGTGAATCCCAATCTTAAAAGTGCTCAAAACTACTCAGCCCGCATCACCGGCACATTCAAGCCTGTCGTTTCTGGGGAGCAAAAATTCAGCTTTGTTTCGGCCGGATTGGGTCGAATGAAAATCAATGGTGAAACAGTCATCGACAACTGGGACGATTACCATCCCGGCGTCAGCTTGTTTGATTTAGAGCACGGTGAAAAACACTATTCGACTCAAGCAAAAGCAGGCGAAGCGCTTGAAATCGAAGTAGAAGTCAGCTCAGAAAACGCGACCATGATGAACATGGTGCGTTTTGGTTATCTCCCCCCACTTCCGGCTGATCCTATCGCCGATGCGGTTAAAGCAGCTCAAGATGCGGATGTCGCCGTTATTTTTGTGGGCACTAACCATGAGTGGGAAACAGAAGGTCATGACCAAGACAGCATGGATTTGCCAGGGGAACAAAATGCCCTCATTTCGGCCGTCGCTGCTGCGAACCCCAATACCGTTGTTGTGCTAAACACCGGCACACCCAAGCTGCTACCTTGGGTCGATGAGGTCAAATCAGTTGTACAGATGTGGTTCCCAGGGCAAGAAGGTGGCAACGCCATCGCTGACGTCCTCTCAGGCGACTACAATCCATCCGGCCGACTGCCGCAAACCTTCCCCAAACAGTACGAAGACAACCCATCATGGCTCAACTACCCTGGTGAAAACGATGAAGTCAAATACGGCGAAGGGATTTTTGTCGGCTATCGCTTCTACGAACGGCGCAAAATCGAGCCCCTATTCCCATTCGGCCACGGCCTCTCGTATTCAACCTTTGCATACAGCAATCTCAAACTCAGCAGCGCCAGTCTCAATGCTGGTGATAAGCTAACTGTTAGCGTCGATGTGTCCAACACAGGCAAAACGGCCGGGCAAGAAGTGGTTCAGCTTTATGTGCGGGATGAGGTGTCACGCCTCGTTCGGCCAGAGCAAGAGCTTAAAGCATTTGCCAAAGTCATGCTCAACGCCGGAGAAACCAAAACGGTTGAGTTAACCCTCAACAAAGCCTCATTCTCATACTACGATCCTACACACAACGGTTGGATCGCTGAGTCAGGCCTGTTTGAAATTCGGATCGGCCGTTCATCTGCCAATATCGTTGCCACCACCAAAGTTGAGCTCATCAACCCGCTCGACCAACCGGAACTCGACAAAAGCGGCAGCTTGCATGTGGGTCTCCCGATCATGATGCTGATGGGCAACCCCACCAGTAATCAGATCTTGTCAAAACACATCGGCGATTTAATGAAAGCGCCAACCTTGATTTTTAATATGGCGAAGCCGCTTGAACAATTTGCGGCCGAAAGTCCACATCTTATCGATCCCCGCACACTGGGGCGTATCAATGCAGATTTGGTCAAAGCCGCTGCCTAGTGTCGGTAGACGTGCCAGTTATAGGCATCCTTTTGAGTGGGCACAAGACCCACCCATACCGCAAACTATTTTTATCTTATGACTCATCCATTTCACATCATCCCTAAACCCGTTTCTCTTACCCGCGGTGAAGGTGTCTTCCTTCTAAACTCGAAGACTACCATTCTGGCCGGTGAAGGTTGTACGCGAGCCGCTGCGCTTGCTGCCGATATGGTCGGGCTTCCAATAAGCTTTGAAGCTGACGGAATTCAAGTTCAAAATCCACTTAAACTATCAATCGATGCTGATGCAACCCCGGCCGAAGGTTATAAGCTTGAAATTTCTCCTAACCAAATCAGCATTGTCGCAGCCGATGAGCTGGGTTTGTCATATGGTCTGTACACCTTATGCCAACTTGTTGCACCAGAAGTCATCGTCATGCGAAAACATATTGCAGATATGCAAGATTTTGTGACAGAAATTCCGGCCGTCACCATCGAAGACTATCCAAAATTTGAATGGCGAGCCATGCATTTAGATGTCTGCCGCCACTTCTTCCCGGTCGAATTCATTAAAAAGTTTATCGACCTACTCGCCTTCCACAAGATGAACATTTTCCATTGGCATCTTACCGAAGATCAAGGCTGGCGCATCGCCATCGACAAATATCCTAAGCTGGCTGAAGTGAGCGCATGGCGGTCTGAAACCCCTCTGCCTGAAAATCGTCATGAAATGGACGGGGTTCCCTATGGCGGCATTTATTCAAAAGAAGATATTCGTGAAGTCGTTGCCTATGCGGAAAGTCGCATGATCACCGTTATGCCGGAAATCGAACTGCCCGGCCATACCATCGCCGTATTAGCCGCTTATCCAGAACTTGGCTGTACGGGCAAAGATTACAAAGTGCGCACCGAATGGGGCATCGAGGACGATGTTTTCTGTGCAGGCAACGATGCGGTCTTCACTTTCTTAGAAGATGTGTTTGATGAGGTACTCGAGCTTTTTCCCAGTGAATACATCCATATCGGCGGTGACGAATGCCCTAAAATACGCTGGGAACATTGTGACAAATGCCAAGCGCGCATGAAAGCGGAAGGGCTCAAAAATGAAGAAGAACTTCAGAGTTGGTTTATCAGCAAAGTGGGCCATTATTTACACAGCAAAGGGCGTAAAATGATCGGCTGGGATGAAATCTTGGAGGGTGGCTTGCCCCCAGGCGCGGCCGTGATGTCGTGGCGTGGTACTGAAGGTGGCATCGAAGCGGCTTCGATGGGAAGCCGCGTTGTGATGTCTCCCAATACCCACTGCTACTTCGACTACTATCAAACGGAAGATTATGAAAATGAACCACCCGCCTTTTATTGGCCAATTCCTGAAGAACATCAGGTTCCAAGTGGTCCAACTTTCCATGGCTTAGTGACACTCGAACGTTGCTACTCGTTTAATCCACACGAAGGGGTTCCAGCCAACTTCCACAATTTTGTAATGGGTGGGCAATCAAATACTTGGTCAGAATACATCCCAACAACAGATCAGGTTGAGTATCAACAATATCCGCGTGGCTGCGCGCTGGCTGAAACACTCTGGTCACCAATGCCAAAAGACGGCCGTGATTTTGCTGAGTTTATCGTTCGGCTCAACACCCATCTAAAAAGATTAGATGAGATGGGTGTTAACTATCGCCATCCAAAAGAACAGCTTGGCGAGCGTTAATTATGCACATCCGCCCATATCAATCATCCGACCTTGAGCATCTCTATCACATCTGCCTATTAACCTGCGATAACGGCAATGATGGCACACACCTTTATAGCGACCCGAAATATGTCGGTCATATGTATGCAGCTCCGTATGCCATATTCGAGCCAGAGCTTTGCTTTGTTTTGGTTAATCTAAATGATCTGCCGATTGGTTATGTCTTGGGCACAAAAGATACGGCCGCATTTGGCCAGTGGTGCGAAAAAGAGTGGTTCCCACCGATTCGTAAGCAGCTTCCGCTTCTATCCGCAAATGATCAGTCTGCTGAAGCCAATATCATTCGCCTCATTAATCGTGGCCACGATACTGAAAACTGGTCCCCCGACTACCCAGCCCATTTACACATCGACATCTTGCCAGAAGGGCAAAGCAAAGGCTGGGGAATCAAGCTGATGCAAACGCTCTGGAACAAATTACGCGAATTAGAAGTACCCGGTGTTTTCTTAGGGGTGAGCAAGAATAACGCAAACGCTGTTAGCTTCTACCGGCATATCGGTTACGATGAATTGCTAGCCCATGATTGGGGCTATACGATGGGGAAAGACCTTCGGTCTAGCGGGTAGATGTTAGATGTTAGTGGGTAGTAGATCATGCTCCACCCCCTAACATCCAACATCCAATATCTAAAAAATGTTTATTGAATGCGAGAATCTAGTCAAAATATTCACCCTACTCGACGATGTTGAACTCATCGCTCTGCAAGGGCTCGATGTCGAGATTGCGGAAGGGGAGATGGTTGGCATCGTCGGGGCCAGCGGCAGTGGGAAATCAACTCTGCTGAATGTACTGGGTGGCCTCATCCGGCCGACAGCGGGCAAGGCAACGGTCAACGGCCGGCCGCTGCTTAAGCTATCCGAAAAAGAACTCGACCAATATCGGCGTGACGAAGTTGGCTTTGTCTGGCAACAAAGTACCCGTAATCTCATTCCTTGGCTCAACGCAGTTGAAAATGTTGAATACCCGATGCTGATGTCCGGCCAAAAACGCACTTTAGCCCGAGAACGAGCAACTGACCTATTAAAAATGGTTGATCTAGGTGACAGGCTCACCCATCGGCCGGAAATGATGTCCGGTGGTGAACAATCGCGCGTTGCAATAGCGATTGCACTAGCAAACAACCCATCCCTATTGCTGGCCGACGAGCCAACGGGCGAACTTGATACCGCCACAGCCAAAGTTGTCTATGACATGTTTCGCACGCTTAACAAAGAGCTGAACCTAACGACATTAATCGTCAGCCATGATCCTGGCATTGCTCGGCATGTAGACCGAGTAATATCGATTCGAGATGGCAAGTTGGCGGGTGAAACGATACGCAGTCAGCCACAAACACATCTAGCTGACGAAGACACAGCCGAGCAAGAGGAAACGTTTGAAGAGTTAACTGTGTTGGATGCGACTGGTCGATTACAAATTCCGAAAGAAATGCGCGACGAATTAGGACTTGAGAGACGCGTAAAGCTTGAACAAACAGCCGATGGGGTGCTTGTTCGGCCGGTTGTTCAAACCCCTACCCCCATAAAAGAGCAATCAGAAGCAACACAGCAAGTCCCTCAAAAAGATGAACCAAGCGGTCGACTGCGCCGTTGGCTACGGGGTAATCAAGCATGAGTCAGACGATCACAGCAAAAGCAGCAGCGGTAAAGGCCACTGACCTACGCCGGGTTTATCAGTCGGCCGGGCGTGAAGTCGTTGCGCTCAAAGGGCTAAATCTTGAAATTCCGATTGGCAGCTTTATCGCTGTTAAAGGCAAATCAGGCAGTGGAAAAACCACCTTGCTCAACTGCTTAGGCGGATTAGATTCACCCACCAGCGGTGAAATTCTAATCAACGGTCAGCCTATCGAAAAGATGGGGGAGAAAGAACGAACCGATTGGCGTCAAAAAGAGGTAGGCTTTATTTTTCAGGCATTTGGCTTGCTCCCAACTTTATCCGCTTATGAAAATATTGAGCTCATGCTACGCATTGCCGGATTCCCTCGCTCTGAACGCAAATCCCGTGCACTCGAAGTTATAAAAATGGTGGGGTTAGACAAATGGGCAAATCATCGACCATTTGAAATGTCAGGTGGTCAGCAGCAGCGTGTGGCGGTTGCCCGTGCGATCGCAAATCGGCCGAATTTGATCTTGGCTGACGAAGCAACGGGTGAGCTCGACACCCAAACATCACACGAGATTTTGAACCTGCTAAAAGCAATCGTTAAGGAGGAAAATAGGACTATTTTACTTGCTACACATGACGATTTAGTTGATGATTATGTTGACGAAGTATTGCGTCTTTCAGATGGTAAGCTGACCTAAAACTGAAATTAGCCCTAAAGTTAGGTATATAGACGTAAAAATAGGATAAATTCTCTCCCAAAACGATAATATAAAAGCCGAGCGTGAATTAAAATCTATATCCGCAGAAACCTATACGCAAGGAAAAAGTTTTAAGCATGACCGATAAAATCTATAAATTAATCTATGTCAGTGCAGCACATCACTCTATGAGCGAAGATGAGCTCTTTACACTGTTAGAAAAATCAAAAGCAAACAACAAAGCCAAAAACATCACTGGGATTTTACTTTATCATCAAGAGAACTTTTTCCAGCTACTTGAGGGAAATAAAGATGACGTCATGGAGCTATACCAAATCATCGAAAGAGATAAACGTCACACACAAGTTCTTCCCCTCATACATGAGGTTGCAGACAAAAGAGACTTTCCTGATTGGAGCATGGGTTTTAGGCGGCTAGATCAAATTGAAAATCAAAACTTAGTTGAAGGGTTTAATAAAATTTTAGAAGCGGCTCCCGGCCAAAAAGAAGACTTCCCTTTTGTATCACGGAAAGCACGTATTTTTCTTGATAATTTTAAAGAAAACAACGGCTTACACTAAGACCTTATCATATTGACTCACAAGACTGAGGGAGACAATATCGATGCACAGATTCAGCAGGCAAATCTACAAATTAATTTACGTTAGTTCATCTGCAGAACCGATGGATGAAGGTGAACTTTTAACCCTACTCGAAAAATCAAGAATTAAAAATAAGGCTCGCAATATTACTGGGCTTTTACTCTATCATGAGAATCAATTCTTCCAACTGCTTGAAGGAAGCAAAGAAGAGGTTGACCATCTGTATCGTATTATCGAAAAGGATAAACGCCACTTAAATGTGACACCACTCATTCGTGACACAGATGGAGAACGAGACTTCCCAGATTGGAGCATGGGGTATCGGCGACTTGATCAATTAGAGGATGAGCAGTTAATTGAAGGCTTCAACCGAATCTTAGAATCGAACCCTCAAGAAGAAATTAACGGCCTGCCCATATCAACCGAAACCAGCACCTTTTTGAACATGTTCAAAACAATTGTCGGCATTATATAAAGCACACCTTTTTTAGCTATCGTTTCTCTCTATTTCAAGACCCTATTTTCCCCAATAGGCGTATAATATACCTACACTCAAAACGTAATTAGAACAATCGGTTTTTGTTTGTTTAAATCAACAATCTTGGAGAAAAAATGACCACAGCTTTACCAATTTCACTTCAGCTCTATACCGTGCGCGACGCATTAGCGGCCGACTGGGAAGGCACCCTAGAAAAAGTAGCTGAGATGGGCTTCGTCGGCGTCGAAACCGCCGGTTTCGCTTATGCTCCTTCAATGGGGGCCGCTATTGATAAAATCAAAAGCCTTGGCTTAGAAATCTCTGGTGCACATTCTGGCCTACCTTTGGGGGACGCCAAAAATCAAGCGCTTGAAATGATGGCAGCCCTTGGAAACAGCCGGCTTATCTGTGCGTGGGTCAATCCGGAGAACTTTGCCTCAATCGACTCCATTAAAGCCCTAACCAATCAGTTTAATGAAGCCAACGGAATTGCAAAAGCGGCCGGACTCAGTTTAGGCTTTCACAACCACTGGTTTGAGTACTGGAACGTTGACGGCCGCAACGGACTTGAAGTCATGATTGCAGAGGGACTAGATGATGACGTTTTCTTTGAGATGGATACTTATTGGACACAGACAGCCCGAGCTAATGTAATTGAGGAACTCAATCGCTTCGGTAGCCGCGTCCCAATTATTCATGTGAAAGACGGCCCTACCGGCCACGCTTCGAACATGACGGCCGTTGGCCAAGGTGTGATGGACTTCCATTCGATCATTCCGGCCGCAAAATCGGCAGAATGGTTGGTTGTAGAGCTTGATCGTTGTGACACCGACATGATGACCGCTGTACACGAAAGCATCAAATACTTAACGGCCGAAGGGCTGGGTCGCGGTAAGTAAAAAGTAACCAGTCGCCTACAGCGTAGAAACCAGTGATCAGTTAAGTATTGCAAAACTGATCACTGGCCACTAATTACTTTTCCCTAATCGAGTTGGCCTAACACAAACCTACGAGCCGTTTCTGCCAAAATAGCAGCTCCCTGTGGCAAAACATTTTCATCAATGTCAAACAGAGGGGTGTGATGCCCAGTGCCTTCACCCGTTTTTGCCCCTAACGAAAACATCGCGCCAGGAACCTTATCGGTCATATAGGCAAAGTCTTCACCCGCCATGCCCATTGGTGCATTCCGAACAGCCTCTGCCCCATATAAGTCAGTTGTGACTTCACGCATCCAATCGTTGACTTTGCCCGAATTTACCATCGGGATATACCCTTTGCTTAGCTCAAATTCATAGCTACCGCCTAGCGTTTCGACCAATTTAAATGCCTTCTCTGTTTCGGCCCAAAGCAACTCACGCACATCTGGGTCAAACGATCGAATCGTACCGTTGACGTAAATTTCGGCCGGGATGACGTTGGGTGCATTTCCACACTGAATCGCTCCAACGCTAACCACACTTTTCTCGAGTGGGTTAACCATGCGGGACCGGATGCCATAAATATGATTCAACGCCGTCTGGAGCATAAAAATCGGGTCCGTCCCCCGGTGCGGAAACGCCCCATGCCCCCCTTTTGCAAAAATCTTGGCAAAGAACATATCGGCCGCCGCCAATGCGGGACCATCGTTAAAGCTACATACACCACTTTCGCCCGTAGAGCCTACGTGGGTTGCTATCACAAAGTCAACGCCGTCCATCGCATTATCTGCGATCATCGCCGTTGCCCCACTCATGCCATCATCGCCCCATTTTTCTTCCGAAGGCTGGAACAGAAATTTAACATTCCCTTTCCACTCTTTACCTTCTTCTGCAAAACTTTGGCGTAGCAAATGAGCAGCACCCAGCAGCATGGCGGTGTGGGCATCATGGCCACACGCATGCATCACACCCTCAGTGGTTGACTTAAATTCAAGATCAACCTGCTCGTTAATCGGCAAAGCGTCCATATCGGCCCGGATGCCGATGGTAGGGCCGGTCCCAGGGCCAATCACGGCCGTCACACCGGTCCGGCCGACCTGTGTTTTAATATCATCAATACCGATTTCAGCCAGTGTATCGGCCACAAGTCCGGCCGTCCGAATCTCTTCAAAGCCTAGCTCCGGATGCGCATGAATATCACGGCGTAACCGGATAATTTCGTCTTTAATTGCTTCTGCTTTTTGTCGCATGTTATTTCTCCAATTCCCCGGTCACATAGCGGCGGGCAGTTTCAGCCAAAACGGCCGCGCCCAATGTAAATGACTCTTCATCAATATCAAACAAAGGCGTGTGGTGATTCCCTTTGCCATTGCTTGCCCCCAGCATAAACATGGCACCTGGTACCATTTTCGACATGTATGAGAAATCTTCGGCACCCATGCCAGACCGCTTGTTAAGCACCTTTTCTTTGCCGACAAGATCGGTCACGACACCCCGCATCCAATCATTTACTTGGGATGCATTAAATCCGGCTGGATATCCTTTGTGGATTTTGAGCTCGTAGCTCCCGCCCAGCTGATCGGCCAGTTGAAACGCACGGTCGATTTCAGCCCAAAGCTGCTCGCGAACTTCGTCTGTCATCGAACGGATTGTGCCTTGGATATAAACTTCGGCCGGGATGACGTTAGGCGCTGCACCAGCAGTGACCTGACCTAAACTAATCACGCACGGGTCCATCGGGTCGATGTAGCGAGATGGAATGCCATACAAATTTGGCAAAATCGAGCTCATGATAAACAACGGATCAGACCCCATATGTGGGTAAGCACCGTGTGAACCATCGCCTCGAATCCATGCTTCAAACGAATCGACGGCCGCGTGGCCATACCCATCATGGAACTGGCAAATGCCGCTTTCAATTGTTGACCCCACGTGTAGAGCGATGACATGGTCAACCCCATCCATCGCGTTGTCATCGATCATGGCTGTGGCGCCGCTAATGCCTTCTTCATCAAACCGCTCCTCACTTGGCTGGAATAGCAAACGAATGTTACCATTCCATTTATCCCCCTCTTCAACAAAATTTTGGCGCAACAAATGGGCTGCACCTAACAAAATCGCTGTATGAGCGTCATGTCCACAAGCATGCATCACCCCTGGCGTATTTGACTTAAAGTCATGCTCAGTGTCTTCCAAAATTGGGAGTGCATCCATGTCAGCCCGGATACCGATGGTTGGTCCATCACCATTACCAATTTGAGCAGTTACACCAGTTCGGCCGACTTGAGTCTTAACATCATCAAAGCCAATCTCAGCCAGCGTGTCTGCCACAAGTGCAGCCGTACGCACTTCTTCAAATCCCAATTCTGGATGCGCATGAATATCACGCCGCAGTCGAATGATTTCATCCTTAATCGCTTCTGCTTTATCTAGCATTTACCTATTCCTTTCTTTATAAAAGCTTTAATTAACACAGTTAAATCAGCTATGTCCTTACCTGTTAGCACCTAGAATGAACCGGGTATCTAATTTTTAAGACATCTTTACTCTAAAATTTTATATTTGATGAGAATTCCGGGCGAATCTATTTATTTGCCCATATTTGCAAGACACATCAAAAGAAATTTTCTTAAAATTACTCCTATGAATCATAACTTGTCACCATTTAAATCATTCAAAAAAACAGTTATTTCAATTAGCCTGCTTATTTTCATAACCCTAACAGGCTCAATTGCAGCAGCACAATCGGCCGACGGCCGCAAGCTACCGGACGTTGAGCTTTTCACCACGGACCAATACGCAGGCTGGGCAGGCTCCGGGCTAGGGCTAAACATTGAACTTAGCCAATACAACTTTCTGCCACTCGATGAAGCTGTCCAATTCAACAATTCGCCTTCAATGCGGATAAACGTCTCTGGACCACAAGATTCTGGTGGCTGGTGGCGCGCCCTGCTAGCTGGGCCAGATTGGGAGTCATACAGCATCGCCCCATATATGGCGAACGGCTCGCTTGAATTTAGCGTCAAAGGTGCCAATGGGGGTGAACAATTTACAGTAGGCCTTAATGATATTCAGCCGGGCAGAGATCCTCTTAATGTCGAAACTGCCACAGTCCCCATTACAGAACTCACCTCTATAACGACTGAATGGCAACGGGTCAGCATCCCGCTCTCAAGATTTTCGGCCGAAAGCGGTGGCTTTAATAGCAACCAAATGTTTACGATTGGGTTGGGTGCTGTAGATACAAATCCGATAAATTTTTGGATCGCTGATGTACGTTTTACATCCCCAGATTCAGAGCCATCCTACCCGGCTATCAAAATCAATCAAAACGGCTATCGACCAGATGGGCATAAACAGGCGCTGGTCTCTGGCTTTGCCGACGAATTAGCGGCCGATGTTGGAACACCGTTTAATGTCCGTTCGGTCAGCACCAACGCCGTTGTTTATGAAGGAACTCTCGAGTTGATGGCTGAGTTTGACCCCGCCTCAGGTGAACGTGTTTTACAGGCAGACTTTAGTGACCTAGCTCAGCCTGGTGAATACTATCTTTCAGTGGATGCATTCCAAGTCGCTGACTCCAATCCATTTACTGTTGGAGAGGGCGTTTACGCACCCCTCGTTGCGGATACGATGCGTTACTTCTATCTGCAACGTTCTGGGATTGCGCTCGATGCGGCCTACGCAGGCCCATTTGCACGCGGTGTTGGGCACCCGCAAGATGCCCAAGCGCAGTTCCGTTCAGGCGAGAAATCAGCGACCGACGTTTCAGGCGGCTGGTATGATGCGGGTGACTATGGCAAATATACAAATGCAGGAGCCACGGCCGTTTCTGATTTATTGTGGACGTACGAGCTGTTCCCCGATCAATTTCCAGACAATCATCTAAACATCCCTGAAAGTAGCAATGGCGTGCCTGATATTTTAGATGAAGTCCGCTGGGAGCTTGATTGGATGTTGAAAATGCAGGATGTGGAATCAGGCGGTTTTTACCATATGGTTCAACCAACCGAAGACTTCACACCTGACCAAGCACAGGACACCCGCTTCATCGAAGATGCACAAGGTGGGCGCACCAATGTCCGGCCGACTTCAACGAGCAGCAGTGCGGTGGCGGCTCTCGCCCATGCGGCTTATGTTTTCCAACCCATCGACCCTGACTATGCAGCTGAATTATTAGCAGCGGCCGAATTAGGTTACACCTATCTTGAAAACAATCTGACCCAAGTTGACCCTGTCGATGGGCCGTATGCAGATTACGACGACAGCGACAACCGTTTTTGGGCGGCCGCTGCTTTGTATCGAGCAACCGGCGACGAAAAATATCATGCCACCTTTAAAGCCCTTGCCCCGTCAGTGCGCACAACGTTTGAGTCACAAAACGACAACGCGTACGGTGTCAATGACATGGGGATGGTGGGCTGGTTGGCCTATATGTATAGCGACAATCAAGACCCTGAGTTAACCGAGCTTTTCAAAGAAAAATTCAACGGTTGGTCAACCCATATGATTAACCGCTGGGAAAACTCAACCTGGAACCATACATTGCTCGATGAAGATTATTATTGGGGCAGCAACTATGTTGCCCTAACCACACCATTGGTGCTGTATGCAGGCCATGTCTCCTTAGGGCAAGATACCGGCACAGCGGCCGCGATCTCACAACAGTCGCTCGACTACTTGCTTGGTAGCAATCCGTTGGCAATCAGTTATGTTTCTGGATACGGCTCAAACAGCGTCGAGAATGTTTATTCGGTGATGTGGAGCGAAGATGATGTCAATAATGTTCCGGCCGGCGTTTTAGTTGGTGGCCCCAACGATTATTCAAATCCGCTGTTTTTCTCGAATTTTGCAGGGAAGCAGTATGTAGACGGGAATGGATTCTGGACCTTAAACGAACATACAATTTATTGGAACTCTGCGCTCGTGTTTAACGCCGCCATGCAATCTGATGCGGTGAGCGTTGTTCTTGCAAATCCGATTCCGGAGCCAACAGCCACACCTGAACCTACGGCAACCCCTGTTCCAACAGAAACCCCCTTAGAGCCAGAGGCAACTGCGGTCGCGGCCGTTGATTCAGATGAGTCTGATCAGCTGGAGGCAGAACTTATTCCTGTTCCAACGCCAGACAATGGCATACCTGACAGCCGGACAATTATTTTAGCGGCGATTATCGGTTCGCTGGCAACGCTTGTTACATTGGGGATTGGTTTCTTTATTTGGCGCATGTTTAGCAAGCCCAAATAAAGAGCAAAACAAAATGCAGGGCGCATCCTAAAATGGGTGCCCTTGCATCAATATTGATGGATTAGAGATCACAAGCTACGGCAACTGGGCTTCGAAACGTGGCACATTCCCATCTGGCCCGTTGAGCAAAAACGTCTGGCCGGATATCGGATCAAACAGGCCGATCCCTAGCTGAACAGCATCGGCCGGGCGGTCCAGTGTGACCGTGCTGACATAGACATCTCCAACCCGCCAACGGTGCCCCCACTGACCGTGTGGAGCCACATTCGCCACAGTCACACCCTGATCATTGATCAAATGCACAAACGGCGACACAAACCATTCATTGCGGGCGTCGTGCAACGTATCAACGCGCCAATATGTTTTAATTTGATAGCTATCTTCATCTAACTGATTAATCGAATAGCCTAACAATCCAAAACCTGCATCTGTTTCTAAATCAACCTGCTGCTCAACTAAATGAAGCGGGTTATCGACTGTAAGCAAGTAATGAACTACGTACCTTGAAAATTTTGGTTTTCCGTCGAGTCCCTGTTCAAGGTATTCATCAAGTTCGGAAATTCGTAGCTTCTCATCTGGAAAGATGAAATTCCGACTTTTATCTTGCGTAAACTTACCACCAGCATATTCAAAACCCCCTTCAGATGGTTGCAAATAAATCAGAGCAGATTTTGATTGAACAATACTCCATTCAAATGGATCTAAGCCACCAACAACATCAACCCATGTAGCAGAGATCGCTGAAATCATTTGATCAGTTGACTCTGAAACAATCCGTATAGGATATTGCTTCACACCCAGACTTCTTAGGGGATGTCTCAACTGACGGCCGACTTCACTAGCAGTTCTTAATGGTATGGCATCTAAACCATACACATATGGGTTTTGCTGCGCTTTACTCCTGCTTCGATCAAGACTATCGAAAAACTGTAACCCAATTAAAAATAGAAATACGATCACGATCCATACTAGGTTTTTATGCTGTTGCATCCCCCAATCCAGCCCGACGGCCGCGATGATGCCCCCGGCCGGGAGCGTAAACAGCAGATAGTGCGGATGCACGAACACGCTTGACGGCAAGATCATCATCAAGCCAATTGGCACAAAGAACCA
>JBGCDP010000240.1:0-14048 GCA_045105475.1 Anaerolineae bacterium | reverse complement strand
TATCAGGCTGGGTGGCGGGAGTTGGGTCAGAGTAATTTAGACGGGCTGGTTTATGCCAGTAATGAAGAAGAAGAGATCACGAATTGGTATATGGCTCAGGCTGCTCGCACCCACTGTGAAGTTGCCGACCTTTTTCTGCTCGGTGAAAATGTACAAGATCCGATCGCTTTTAATCCGATTTTGACAGCCGACAAGGCTGAATTTGAAATTAGTGAAAATTTATCACTTTTTGCGACAGATCGATTTAATTTCCACCCCGGCTCACGCATGTTTACTCCGGCCGAAATTAGCAAGCCTCGCTTTGGCGGCTTAAATCCGTTAGATGTGCCGTTGGGTGAACGGGTGACATTGGCTGGATATGACATATCTATCAAAAGCGGCCACGTTGAGGCGGTGTTGTATTGGGATGTAAAACAAGTGTTTGATCGTAATTATCAAGCCTTCGTGCATGTCATCGATCAAGATGGGAATCTAGTGACACAGCATGATTCTGCCCCTGAGTGTGGGATTAACCCGACAACACGCTGGGAGCCGGGCACCGTTGTTCGTGACCCACACACGATTAACATTCCGGCCGACTGGCCCGCTGATCAGCCGCTGCGTGTGCTGGCAGGGATGTATGATCTGATTTCCCAAGAGCGTTTGCCCGTTGCCGGAGAACCGGGGAATTTTGTGTATTTGACTGAAATAAAATTAGATGAGGTGGGTGGTGAGTAAGAAGAAAGCTGCTCTGCCGATTTTCTTTTTTGTTGTGGCCGCTATTTGGCTCGGTCGTGATTTGTTTCCAGCCGAAGGATGGGCTTTAGGTGGGGCTGATATGCGCGGGCTTTTTTACCCGTGGTGGGAATTTGTGCGAAACAGCCTGTTTCAGAGCCAGATTCCGTTTTGGGACCCACGTCATTTTGCGGGTTCACCCTTTCTGCATAACCCGCAAGTTGCTTTTTTCTATCCTCCCAACTGGCTGGTATTTGGTTTACCGCTTAACGTTGGGATTAGTGTCTACTACTGCTTCCACTTGGCTATGGCGGGCTGGGGCATGGCCCGACTGGTTGAATGGCTATCATCTAGCAGTGAGCCAAGTAATAAATTTAAGCCAACTATATTTGGCATGAGCTTGGGGGCAGTTGCGGCCGGCTTAGCTTTTATGTTAAGCGGTTTTTTTGCGGCCCGTATTTTTGCTGGGCATACCGGTTTTTTAGCCACGCATGTTTGGTTGCCTTGGATTTTGGTCGCCACCGGCCGTGGATTAGCCGCTAAACGGTGGCGATATGTTGCTCCAGCCGCCCTGTTTTTCGCTTTGGCAATCTTGGCCGGACATACAACCACGTTGCTGTATTTGGGGATGATTTGGGGTTTCTTTGCTCTGTGGCACATCTGGATCGATTCTGACCACCAAATCAAATTTAGCCTGCTATTTTTAGCTGTCTCGGCCGGTCTGGCTGTTTGGGTCGCCAGTATTCAGTTATTACCGACTTTGCAGCTTATTTCCCGTTCCGGCCGTTTGTCACAAGGTGGCTATGATTTTGCAACCCGATTCTCTCTGCCGTGGAATCAAATTGTTACCTTGTTGATCCCAGAGTGGTTTGGTGAGCCAACCCGTATCGGCTATTGGGGAAGTGAAAACTTTGAAGAGCTGACCGCATACCCGGCCGTATTCGGGACGTTTGCGTTGCTGGTTTCATGTGTGATTTTGTGGCGCAATCGGTCTGAAAAATGGCTTCTGTTTTTTGCACTGCTCTCGATTTTTGGTCTTTTAATTGCAGTGGGTAGCAACGGATTTTTGTATCGCTGGCTGTATCAGCTTTTTCCTCCGTTTCGAGTGATGCGCGCCCCAGGCCGGGCACTGTTTTTCTTCTCCTTTTCAACACCGATTTTGCTAGGGATATGGATCAACTTTTTGTTTGAAAAGCCCTCTGAGGGGCGCAAATGGCTTACTCGTTCGGCCATTGGTGTCGCGGCTGTGTGGCTACTTGGTCTGATTATTCTTTTTAACAGCTGGTGGTTGGGTGAAACCCCTGAGATTATCGGCCGACGCTGGCATCAGCTTGAAAATGTCGCCATGGTTGGTGCATTCTTGCTAGCTGGGCTTATTTTGCTGCTCTGGCTCCTTGCAAATACCCATCGGCCGCGCCTAGCTCTGCTTGGCTCTGTAGGCTTATTGCTATTGGTGGGAGCGGATTTGACAAACTTTGGGCAGAAATTAATTCGCACTGAAGGGATGACGCCTGCACCACTGTGGTTTGAAGCCGCAACTGTTCCTGAATTGTCAGCGGGACGGATTTTACCGTGGGGTATTAATATTTTTGAGCAAAATGGAGCTGGGCAAGTTGGGTTACAGTCGATTTTCGGCTACAACACGCTTGAAAATGGGGCGATCACCCGTTTGGCAGCTTCAAAGCCTGATCCACGGAGCAAAGCGTATGATGTGCTAGGGGTAACGCACGTTGTGTCTGAATCAGGGTTGGAGCAGTTTACTGAGGGTGGACGAGGTTTGGTGCTTGTTTCGCAAATAAATACAACTCGTGTGTATTCGCGGCCGACAGCTTTGGCTTATGCTCGTTTGATTAGCAATTTTGAAGTGATACCAGATGCTGACCAACAAATAGCTCGTTTACATACGGCCGGTTTTGATCCGGCCAAGAGTGTGCTGTTGACGCAACAACCGGCTTGTGAATTCCCATCTAGCAGCCAGCCGCCCGACCATTCACTTGAGATTGTTGAACGGCATGCAGGCTACTTTTTAGCAAATGTCACGACCAAATCCTCAGTGCTTATGGTTGTGTCTGAGACATCTTTCCCCGGCTGGCAGCTTAAAATCGATGGGATTAAAAGGCCGTTGGAGGAAGCTTATACCGCATTGCAGATGGTGTGTGTTCCGGCTGGAACACATCAGATAGAATTGCGCTTTCGGCCGCTAATTTTTGCATGGTCCGGCGGATTGTCATTTCTTGGTTTGCTTATGGCTTGTTGGCTGTGGTGGGGCACAAAAAAAGCCTCCGACTGACCAAAATTAAGTCAATGCGGAGGCTTTTATTATTTTGTGTTAGAACTGCGGCTACGGTCCGATTGGCTCAACCAAAATATAGTCGTAAAGCGGATCAGAGCCTGGATATTCATCTGTTGAAGCCCATAATCCAAAGGCGGTTCCATTGATTAAGAACTCTTTGTCCGTCTGGTTTTGATAAACTCGATCAACGCCGCTGTATATAATTACAGTTCCATCTGGATAAACCTCAGCAGACCACTCATTCCAATCATTGGCTGACCTTGAAGAAACAGGTAGTTCAAGGAAATCATCTCCTGATAATGGGAAACCACGGCCGGAGTTGTTGTCGGTGTGGAAGTAAATTTCTTTAAGTTCAGCGTGCATTTCTCCGAATCCATCTTTCCACAAAAACATCATGCGGAAATAGCTATTCAGGCAGTTGTCGATCGTATTATTAGCGGCTGATGGTGCTCTTACACCGTCTGGTATCGCGTCAAATACGTCAAATTCTGCGTCTCCAGGCAATGGTTCAACCGATCGCCCAGCTGAAGCGAAGATCGTTGGACATGCACCCCCATTATTATCTCCACCAAAGATAAGACCATATGTATTTAAGTTGCCAGGTCCATCAAACTTAACACGCGTCGTAATGCGATATGGAGGGGCTGGTGCTTCAGCCAATGAGGATGTAATAAAATAATCCCAACGGCCGCGTACGTGCATTTTTAAATTGCCATTTTCATAGGTCATCACATTGTCAGTTTCATCAAAGTCTTGACGCCGTGTGGCCCAACCTGAAGACGGATCATTAAAATCATCTCGGTAGGCGCTGACGACCCTGATTGGATCTGAAGATTTTGCGTTGGGATGATTCAACCGCACGCTGTAGTAATAGATGTTATCAGTTGTAGCTGGTCGCGTAATCGTGGCTGCACGAGATGAGACCGTAAACTGTTTTAGAATCGGAATCATGTCTGGGCTAGTTGACTCAAAAACAGTATAGGTGGCTCCATCTGGCTCTTCGCTTTGATTCCAAGTTAAGTTCCAAACATAATTGGGTCCGCTTGCCGTTGGCCGCGAAATAGTCACATCTGGAGCTGCTATGGGAGCTCCAAACATTAAAGGCAAAGATAGGGTCATGGTTGTTGTCGAAGTTAACTGAGAAGTGGTCTTTAAAGCCACACTGCTCTGATCTTCGACTATGCTGATTTTGTTGGGTGCAGCATCCGCCCCAAGTGCAACGAAAATGAGTGCAAGGGTCGGGAGTATACAGAATAGAATTCGCGTAGCGAACTTATTATGCGCGGATGAGAATTGTTTATCCATATATGTTTTTATGTTTCCAAAATTAAAATTTGTGGCTCGCCATTTCCAGCCTACGATTATATGGGAAATCTATAATAAGAAATCGTGTTTATCGTGAATTATTGCAGAGATGTAATTAATGATATGACGCGTTGAACCTTTCAACAGCGATTCAGTCGGAAATATAAAACTATCTTTACTTTATTTGCCCATGCATCATAGCCTAGAGAAATTAGACCTACTAAATATGCTCAAAAAAATTACTGTATGCGGCCGTCAACAATCGCTTGTTAAACTCCTGAACGCTAAGCTTTGTTAATTATTCAGACCCTATTGCCGCAATTAAGGCTTCCGGCCGGGCGATCATTGCACTAGGGTCACCCAGTAACACAAAGGTGTCATAGACCTCTTTGATGCTGCTGTTGCTGATATCTAATTCAGCCTTTGACTGCGCTAAAACATCTCCCATGCGTACCACGCTTGGATCAGTAAGCCTGCTTAAAATGCCTGCAGCAAACGGCTCTTGACTAGATGAGTAGGTCAAACTGGTTGCACTAACGATGAGCACTGGACCATTTTCGCTGAGCAGCATCTCTTCAGAAATGGATGGCTGTTCAGGGTGAATAAAGAATCCGGTAAGACAAGTGAACTGGAGCACGATGGGTGGGGCAAAATCGATTGGAGACTTTAGCCCACTTACACGTTCACTAGAAAGTACCTCTTTGCTCCCCCACAGATCAACTGACCCATGCCCGACGTAGGTTATAAGCCAATTGCCGCTGTTCCAATGGTCAGTAACCGCTTCCCATGA
This sequence comes from Anaerolineae bacterium, assembly GCA_045105475.1. Classification (GTDB taxonomy): domain Bacteria; phylum Chloroflexota; class Anaerolineae; order Promineifilales; family Promineifilaceae; genus WTJY01. Next base: position 8,946 of record JBGCDP010000240.1, on the reverse strand, counting down.
CGCTCCATAAGCGCGCACCGGTTCGGCCGACTGTAGTTCAGCCGAACTAATCAGTCTGTCGGCCGTGTAGCCAAAGTCGCTGTCTGTGCCATCGGCCGCAAACAACAGGTTTTCAGATGCGTTGGTACGCTCATAGGCTAGCGTGCGCTCGACTAGGCCAGTCACTTCTTCAGGTGTATCAACGGGCCAACGACCAACTGCAAAGTCAGCCCGATTATCTCCATCTACATCCGCCAGCTGCGTGTCGCTGGCCGTTTCGCCGCTGTGGGAAACACCGACCAGCAGTGATGGCACTCGGTTTTGACGCGTGCCTTCTAAATTGTTTCGGTAGTCATAGGTCGTGCCACCAGCTAAAAGCAAATAGCGTGGAGCAGGCGCTGGCCAGCTGGTTAAAGCTTCAGCCAAATAGGCTTGGATCGCCTGCGGAGAAGGTTGACCAAATCCAAACTGGTTATAAATATCTTCGACAGTTGCGACAGTCACGGAAAGCCCTTGCGCCTCACGTGCTTCAACCAGTGGACTTAATGCAGGGGCCAACTCTCTGTCGCTAATAATGATTAGATCACTTTGTTGACTCGCCGTCATTAAGCCTGAGACCGGAATGGGCGTGATCTTTTCTGGCGTCAGAAAACCCTCTGGCCCAGTGGCAAATACCTCGGCCGATTGTGGTAGCGATAGGCTGGCGGTGCCGCGCTTGTAGCTCAGACCTTTTGCCAAGGCAACAGATCCATCTTCGAAGTAGGCGAGAACGAGTGGCTTGCTTGAAAATCGGTCAAGCTCAAGGGTCGCTGCTTCTGTTTCAAAGTGGATGGAGTCATTCACAGCAACGGGATGTGCTGGATAAGATAGGGTGAGCCAATCGATTTCTGAAATATCGATAAAGGCGTTCCCTTCCGGCCGATTGTCGAGCAGGATAATGTTCTCCCCAGCATTAATGGTGCCGGGTGGCAACGTGATTTGAGGATACGCATGTTTGTTGCCATCCCAAATGATTTGATTGACCGTTGTGCCGTTGATTACCAGATCAAGATCATGATCGTTTTCGATTTGAGAATCGTGTGACAGGCCGAAAAGGTGGGCGGTTAAAGTCGCTGAGCCATCGGCCGCATGGGGCAAGTCGGCCGTAAATTCAAAGGTGTCACTCACATGAATTTGCTCCCAATACCATGTGTCAACCGATTCTTCAGAGCGAGCGATACTGACATAACGAGCATCTTCTTCATATCTGACGAGCCGATTAACAGTGGATTGTGCTGGGGTCGTATTGTTAGGCTCAGCCATGAAGCGTTTAAACGTTTGGCTTTTTCCGCTTGCCGATTCACCTAAATGGAGCTGGTACACACGCTCTCGACTATAAATAGAATCTTGCTCACGGCCGAAAAAAACAAGTTGATCGTCTTGGATTAGGTATGGAACCGCTTTTCCTTGTTCGGTGAGGGCAACAGTTTGCTGCTCCCAAAGGCCTACTTCGACGGCGGCCGGCAAGATGGCATGAAATCCTGTTTGCGTAATTGAGATATTGTAGGTTGCGTTAGCCACAGGCGGCCGGGGTTGAGACTCAGGCTGGAGCAGTTGAAATGCAAACCAGATGACCCCAATCCCGCCGAGCACTATTGCTGCCCCGGCGACTATTGCCGTTGGGGAGATCGATTTAATTTTTGGGTCAGCCACGTGTGTTCCGCTGACGGTACATAAGGATGGTGCCGATCACAACGGCGATGAAAAAGAGGAGTGAGCCGAGGAATCCGCCCCAAAGAATTAGGCGATTTCTTGAAATTTCTTCTTGGGTAGCTTGATCTACCGCTTGTCCACTAAACCCCGTTTGGCTTTCATCCCGATCAACACCTTCTGCAATCGGCAAGACATCTTGATCGTTAATCGGCAAGGGGGTTGATGTTGCCGCTGGCGGCACATATACGTCGTCTTGCTGATTGGCTGCATCTGGCGAGGGTTCGGGATACTCATCGTCTTGGGGTAGCTCTGACGCTTCAGCGACACCTGATCCACTATTAGTCTGGGCTGTTGGGGCAGCTGTTGGTGGGAGCGAGCTACCTTCTTCTGTCTCTGACTCTCCTGACCCCGGAGCCGTATCAACTGGGACTGGTACAGGAGATGTCGCGACTATGGCAACGGTTGGTGTCGCTTGAGCTGCCGAATCATCATCATTTTGGGCATCGGTTGCGGCTGCTGTGATGGTGGGTGAAATTGTAAGATTAGGCGTTGAGGTCGGTGGGAACGTTGCGGCCGGACTTGAGGTTGCATCAGGCGTGACAGTATTTCCGTCCGTTGTTGAATCTGAACTAGTAGCAGTTGCGGTCGGTGTTGCTTGTGGCGTCTCGCTGCTGCCTAATTCTGTCGAGACTTTAAGAGGGCTCGCTTCAATCTCAAGCAGTTTTTCAGGTTCGCTGGGCTCACTATTATTAAATTCTTGTTCCCATAGTGAATATTCATAGTTTTCACCTTGAACGATTGAAAAGTCATAAACAGCATAGTCGGCCCCTGTGACCCCATCTTCAGCAGCTTGAACAAAGTTGGTGCTTCCGCTGCTGGCGTCATGTTCCAGCTTGACTGAAATAACCACAGCTGGATCATCTGAGCCACTAATTTTGCGTTTTATAAAATATCCGGCCGTACGCGACTCATACGCTGTTTTCCACTCTAGTTGAACCGAAGTTGGGGCCTCTAGAAAGGCACCTTTAAAATAAACAAGCTCGACTGCTCCTGCCGCTGGGTTAGGGGCAAGCATTAGCATTAGACCGCATACGAATACAAATGCATACAGCCATAGCCTCGCTTTTAATTCTTGCTGAGAATAATTGATTATACAGCTCACGCAAGCGTTTATTCTTGTGAGATAAGCTGATTGATTTTGGCGCGAATGGTCAGAATTTTTCATTAAGAGTTGTCGACGAACCAAGTGAGAGGTGATCAGGACCGTGCCGTTTAATGTGGCAGACAGATCGGTTAAAACGAATTATAAAGTTAGTCGATCTGTTTATTTTAACACCACCAAATGGGTCTGGAAACCAGAACAGGATAACTTCACTAGTTTTTGCCCCATATGAGGGTGAAAGATCGATTAAATTTGATTTATTTTTGCTGAACAAGAGGCAAATAGATAGAACGGCCTCCACCAAAGTCAATGGCGACTGAATTGTTTTGCGTACTATCACCTGATGAGTGTAGCGTGTATGGGGCAAGCCCAAACGCCTGGCTGATTGTTGATTTTGCCTGCACAAAGACACGAATCGTTACGCCACCATCGGCCGGAATACCCCCGGTTCTAATATTTTGATTCTCTGTTGGTTGGTTAAAAACAACTGTAAGGATTGTGCTATCACTTGAATCTGTTTCAGTCGTAATTGTGACCGGCTCAAGTGCTGGATTATTCAGATTATTGAATTGGTCGCTATCTGGCCCAGAGTAATCGATGAAGGTCGTTTTGTAATCTAAATCTTTGGGCAATGTAAATTTAAACGTAGTTTCGGCCGAAGCTGTAAAGCTGGAGTAGTTGGGAATCTCAAATGTGATCGTTGCAAGATCATCAGGTTTGAGTTCAACCGGCAAGATCGATGCGGCGACGTTGCCTAAATCGGCCGCATACATTGTCATAGCTGGGTCGCCTAACAGGTTATAGCTGTAGAGCTCTGAATCAAAGACGGTAGGAATACTTTCGACCTTTGCATCATTGATCGCATCACCAAAGCGGGTTAACCCTTTTTTGAATATCGCTTCAAATAGTGCATCTGCAATAATTTCATGATCATCAACGGTTCCTAGCCCTGTGGCTGCAAAATGGGCGGCCGAGCCGGTATTCCGAAACAGGACATTTCCGTTTGATTTTTCACCCAGCCGTTGTAACGATTCTCCTAACCCATCCAGAGCCGGATAGGCGAAGTTGCCGTCGAGACAGTTATAAGTAATGCTGATAAACGGCTTGTCGATGTTGGGCAGCAATTGATTGTTTAAGACTTTATTTACCGACATGATGTCGCCACCCGACCAATTGGTGACCGACCCATGTCCGCGCCAAGTGATGAGTGAAACGCCATTTCCGGCCGAATTTGAGATGGTCTGCCGCAGACTTGTTGCAGCCGGGTCGCTTGAACTACCTGGGTCTACATGCAAACCAGCAACCGAAACGTTGAACCCATACGTCTCTGCCTCTTTCTCAGCCTCTTCACTTTCAACCCTAAAAATATTATCAGGGACACCTAAAGGCCAATCATGGGTAAACAGCATGTCTTTGTGCCAAGTTGGTTTAGCCAGCAGGTTGTTTTCGTAAAGCACAATTTTGCTGACAGCGTCTTGAAGTTGATTGGTGTTTTCAACCGATAAGCGGCCGATGGCAACTTCTGGAATTAGGTCATCTCCAGTCAGTAGCGTATAGCGAAAGTCAGACGGGATAAGCCCCTGATCTTTATCGGTATACGAATGGTAGATGGGGATCAAGCTATCGAGTGGGGTTTGGAAATTCGCCCCGGTAATAAAACATTGGGTGCAGTCGAGATGACGAGGGTTGTAGTGTCCATCTCCACCCAAAAGTATATAACGGACCGGTTGGGTCCATTCCGAATAAGCGTGTTGAATGTAGCGTTTAACAGCGATGGAAGATTTAAAGCCATATCCATATTGATTGGCGACATCTTCGATAGCAGCAACTTGGGTCACAAGCTGGCTATAGTTGGCCCGATGTGTGGCTAGCCCTGCGATATCATTGGTTGTGCCACTCACATCGATAAAGTCACCGTGGGCGATCGCTAACCAGTCCGCGTAGCCTGCCGCTGGATCCAGGCTGGGGGGTGTGTACGCACTAATCGCGCTGCTTGGGAGCTGCATGATGCCGGTTTTGCTGGCAACCGCAAAGTCGGCCGATGAAGCCACCGCTTCGCTAAAACGATAGTTGCTGCCACCTACGCTAGTAGCGGTTAATTTTTGTGGTGCTTTGCGATCTGTCACATTCCAAACCACAAAATCAGCAGCTGATGAAGCCGTAAAGTTTGAAATCTCAAATGTCTGATTGCCATTGCCACTGCTACTAAAAGCCAGCTGATTATCGCTCCCTTTTAGATCTTTTTGATAGGTTACATCAACATAGTTGACGTAATAACTACCGGCCGAATCACCCACGTCAAGCCGTGTGTGGTTAAAGACGATTGTGTTTGAGCCATTGCTGAGCGCGTTGTTTTGGATTGTTTGGGTCAGTGTGAAAATGTCTCCATTCCCAAATTCATAACTTACGCTGCCATTGTCTGGCAAAACCATGCTCGCTTCGCCAGGTGTATTGGCAAGGCGTGCGCCAGCCAACGCACTGATTGTTGCAAGATTGGCGGTGGCAGATGGATGATCTAAGTCAATAGAAAGCGAATTGGTGGCTGATGCAGAGTCAGCACCACGAGCGATAGGGATCCAAAAATAGTGATCTGGTTCTGCCCCTTCAAGTGCCCACAAGCTGTCTGTCATCTGCATGCCGCTGAACTTGTCATCATATTCGAAGCGTTGCTCGTCCATCACAGAGGTGATGACGGGGGTGCTGGCAGGGGCGCCGCTACTGGTAGCTATGTTATCAGCCGCTCGGCCGGGAATGACCCAGAAGACGTTGTCGTTCACATACAGCTTTTCAGCACGTGATTCGTTCTCATTGCCGTTGTGATTGTCGTGCCCAAACGGCCAGCCATAAAAGCGAATTTTGTCGTTTTTATCAAATAGATTAGGGTTTCCGGTAGGGTCGCTTACCAGTTCCCAAGCTACCGCTTCACCATACTGCATCAGCTGGATATCGGCCGGATCTAGGCTGCTGCTCATCCCTTTAGCAATTAAGTCAGCGGCCGATAGTTCATAAATCCCTTCTGCGTCAACATTTACCTTAAACACTTTTTGCCCAACGGGTAGCATAACAGCCGGTGCTGAGCTGGTATTTTCAGCAGCTGCATCGACTATCTCAACGCTGTTTCTTGAGGTAGAACTGAGCAAAATGAGACCTAGAAGGCCGATGAACGATGCAAATTGCGACAAACGGTTTGATCCAACACCTGTTTTTAGCATAGACATAGGTTGCGAAGTGGCGTGATTAAACATAATTTTTTGATGAGTGGGGATATTAATGAAAAAGGGGGCATGCACAGATTGCATACCTAACTATTCTAGTTGATAGATTGAGATTCTAAATGAGAGGATTGTTAAGTAGGTAGGAAATAGTTACCCATTGAAACAGTTTTAAGATGACTGTGGCTCGACTTGCGCCAACATATCACGGGCCAATAGGCTTTCAACAAATGCATCATAATCGTCTTGCAGCTGCTGCTCAGGGATGCTTGGATAGCTCTGCTGAAGTGACTGAATAATGTCGCTGGCCGTATTTGACCCATCGAGCAAAAGCCAAATGTCACTGCCTAATTTATTAAGGGCGCGCACTTCACCCCCAACTGGGGAAACGATCACAACGCCGTCATCAACTTCGCGCCAGACCAAACCCGGTTTTTGTTTCAACAATTGTTGACTATTAAACATAATCCTATTCTATTTAACTTATGGTCGGCTGCTGACGTCAGCCTGACCTGATGGCACTAATTTTCGATTCTTCCTCTTTAGCTCAAAGCTTCCGTAAAAAATCAGTGCTAATCCTAGTAGTAAACCGCTAATTGAAATGACCAGCTTGGTTGGTGTGATGCCGGTTGCACGGTGTTCAAACGGTGCATGTTGTGTGCGATTGTTACTATATTCTACATCTTCTAGCTGATAAAAATAAGAGCGGCCGGGTTCGGCACTTTTGTCAATCCAAGTGTAGCTGGCCCCTGCGGCCGCTTCAGCACTTCCGGGCAAAAGTTGTTCGTTGACCTGCTGATATTCACCGTCTAGGGTGTCACTTCGGTAAATATTGAATCCAGCCGTGTCAAATTCCGTTTCAGTTGACCAAGTAATCGTAACGGGAGCCGGCCGAAAAATAGAGCTGGCATAGACGCCTGCTCCAAAAATGAGCCAGATCACTCCCAGCGCAACCAACATTTTCTCAGATGATAGGTGTTTCATAGATTTGGTTTGTCTGCGCAAACTTCACAACAGATTATTATTTAAGTGTGGGCGGTCTTTTGGCAAAATAAAGCTGGATGCCATTTAGAATCGTCACTCCGATCCACCAAAGCTGCTCCCACCATTGCGCAGCATTGCCTGCAAGTCCAATCGTAACGAGTGTTAACCCACCCCAAAGTGAAAGCTGAAAGTTAGTCGCTTGAAACGCTTCACGGTAAGAGATGTTTTTTTCTTGCGCAAAAAAATGGTGCAAAGATAAAGCTGCACCGATAACTGAAAACCCTGATACCCAGAGTATGTTGAAAAAAAGACGCGGTAGATCGATAAGTTGAGTGATCTGTTCCATATAAATCGAATAAATTAGCTGAATAAAAACGGAGGGAATGTTTTAACAAGCTGGCAAATTGACGCAGTCGGTGGAGAATATAGTGGGGATCGGTGTTGTGCAACCGGACCAGTTGGTTTTTTAGATAATGTTAAAACAGATGCGTATTAGCATCGATTAAATTTATGGCAAAACAAAAAACAAGATTCGTGTGTCAAGAGTGCGGCCGGGTGTCTCCCAAGTCAATGGGTAAATGCCCATCTTGCCAAGAGTTTGGCACATTTGTAGAAGAGATTATGGAGGTGGCTTCAACCGGAGCCAATCGGCGGCCGTCGTTGAATGTGCGTGCTCCTGTACGCTTAGCTGATGTTGAAAAAGAAAACTTTCAGCGGATGAAACTGCCGATCGGTGAGCTGTCGCGTGTATTGGGGGGCGGAATTGTGCCCAGCTCACTGGTTCTGCTTGGTGGTGATCCAGGTATAGGCAAATCGACCCTGCTTTTACAAGTTGCCGCGATGGTCGCGCAAGACCACGGCCGTGTGTTGTACATCTCTGGTGAGGAAAGTACTCAGCAAATTCGTATGCGGGCTGACCGTATGAGCGTCACCGCCGACGATCTCTTTTTGGTGACAGAAACACGGTTAACCGCCATTTTGGCCCACATCGAAAATGAAAAACCGACCTTAGTTATCGTTGATAGTATTCAAACGACATGGACCGACGAACTAAAATCGGCCGCAGGCAGTGTGAGCCAAGTGCGTGAGTGCGCCACGCGGTTGCAAGAAGTCGCTAAAAATAGTGCCGTCACCATCTTCTTAGTTGGACATGTCACTAAAGAGGGGACGATTGCCGGACCTCGTGTGCTAGAGCATATTGTTGACACCGTGCTGCAACTTCAGGGTGATATGTTCCATAGGTACAGGCTGTTGCGCAGCATTAAAAACCGTTTTGGAGCGACGAGCGAGGTAGGCGTATTTGAGATGCTGGCAACTGGTTTAGCCGAAGTACCCAATCCATCTGAAGCATTTTTGGCCGAGCGCCAGATTAATGCTTCCGGTTCTGCGATTGCGGTGACGATGGAAGGGACCCGGCCGATCTTGGTTGAGATTCAAGCGTTGGCAAGTGCCACAACATTTTCAAACCCACGCCGCACTGGCAACGGGGTCGATTACAATCGGCTTTTGTTGCTAACGGCCGTCTTGACCCGTCGAGTGCGCTTGGGGCTTGCTGACCGTGACGTGTTTGTAAATGTCATCGGCGGATTGAGCATCGACGAACCAGCATCTGACTTGGCTGTTGCCGTGGCGATTGCAAGTAGTGTGCGTGACCGGCCGGTACACGCTGACATGGCTTTTTTGGGGGAGATCGGGCTGAGCGGTGAGTTAAGAACAGTGAGCCAGCCGGAGATTCGGCTGCGCGAGGCATCAAAGCTAGGCTTCAAACGCTGTGTAGTGCCGGTTGCTGTCGGCCGTCAAAAGCCAGATTATCCAAAAGGGCTAAAAGTTATTGAATGCCGTACGCTGAAAGATGCGCTTGCGGCCGGACTTATGCGGGAATCTTAAGCATGGCTGAACAAACGTTACATGAAATTC
>JBGCDP010000239.1:0-8340 GCA_045105475.1 Anaerolineae bacterium | reverse complement strand
AATGGGAAACCACCTGTGCTTTATCAAGAAGCTTTGGCCTATGAAACTGAAGCTGCAATCGCTGACTCTGGCGCATTAATGGTACGCTCTGGTGAAAAAACCGGCCGTAGCCCGAAAGATAAGCGGGTTGTAGAGCATAGTGATTCACAAAGCGATGTGTGGTGGGGGGATGTCAATGTTGCTGTTGATGAACTCACATTTTCAATTAACCGTGAGCGCGCCATTGATTATCTCAACACGCTCGACAAACTCTATGTGGTTGATGGCTATGGGGGCTGGGATGAAAACGAGCAAATTAAAGTACGGATTGTTTGCACACGGCCGTACCATGCTCTTTTCATGAACAATATGCTTATTCGACCCACAGATGAACAGCTTGCTGAGTTCGGTGACCCCGATTACGTCATTTTTAATGCAGGACAATTCCCTGCCAACCGATATACAACCGGCATGACCTCAAAAACCAGCGTTGACCTCTCGTTTGAACAGCACGAGGTGGTGATCTTGGGAACCGAGTATGCGGGTGAAATGAAGAAAGGCGTTTTCACCATCATGAACTACATCATGCCGAAGAAAGGGGTTTTGTCTATGCACTGTTCCGCCAACGAAGGGGACTCTGAAGATGTTTCTCTATTTTTCGGCCTTTCAGGGACCGGTAAAACAACCCTCTCGGCCGACCCCGGCCGGAAGTTAATTGGGGATGATGAGCACTGTTGGACCGATACCGGCGTGTTCAATATTGAAGGTGGATGTTATGCCAAAGCGATTGATCTTTCGGCCGAAAATGAGCCTGAAATTTACGCGGCCATTAAGTTTGGTACGGTATTGGAAAACGTTGTTTATGACGAGCGTACCCATGCCGTTGATTACAGCGATACATCACTGACACAGAATACCCGCGCTGCTTACCCGATTGAGCATATTGAAAATGCTAAGATTCCGTGTGTAGGGGGCCATCCGCAAAATATCATCTTGCTCACGGCCGATGCCTTTGGCGTCTTACCCCCCGTCAGTAAGCTGACCCCTGAGCAGGCGATGTACCATTTCATCAGTGGCTACACCGCCAAAGTGGCGGGAACTGAGATGGGAGTGACAGAGCCTCAGGCGACTTTTTCTGCCTGTTTTGGTGCAGCCTTTATGGTTTGGCACCCCAGCAAATACGCGGAACTGTTAGCTGAGAAAATGGCCAAGCATGGTGCCAATGCGTGGTTGGTCAACACCGGCTGGACCGGTGGCCCTTATGGTGTTGGCTCTCGCATCAAGCTCCGATATACACGCGCCATCATCGATGCGATTCACAGCGGGGCGCTTAACAACGCAGAAACGGCCGTTGATCCGATCTTTGGCTTGGCTGTCCCAACCACCTGCCCCAATGTTCCAGATGAGCTGCTCATTCCTAAACAGACTTGGGCTGACCCAGTTGCATTTGATGAACAGGCGGAAAAGCTGGCCCAATTATTTACTGAAAACTTCAAACAGTTCGCAGCCGGAAGTAGTGCTGCCATCATTGAGGCTGGTCCAAAAGCCTAGCTTTGGTGAATGATGTCTTTTTAGAGGACAGCTGTCCTTGTGATATTGGCCAGTGCTATTTGTTAGTGGAAAAGCACTGGCCAGCTTGTATCAAAAAAGGTGTCAATCTTTGGGTTTAAACACAAAAATTGACACCTTTGGCAAGCTCTAAGTTTGTTGGGTTTAGTCTACGAGTTGATTCTGCCGCTCGATCCGTTCCTGTTCATACTGTTGACGCCTTAGGGCTATATTGCGCAGCGTGCTGATTGTTTGAGTGGGATTTAACCCTTTAGGACAATCATCAATACAGCTACCCACCGTACGACATCCGTAAATGCCTGCTTGAGATTCTACTTCATCTAGCCGTTCGGCCGTGGCCGTGTCACGTGGGTCTGCCACCCGCATATACTGTTTTTGCAGCGCATGGGGACCAATATAATTCGGGTTTAAAGCCGCAATCGGACAAGCCGCAAAACATGCCCCACACATAATGCACTTTTCGGCATCATGTAACGCGGCGACCTCATCTGGTGTCATGCGATACTCTTTTTCAGGGGTATCTTCAGGTGGAATCAGCCAAGGCTTCACCCGTAAGTATTGGTCCCAAAAACGGGTACGGTCAACGACTAAATCCTTAACCACCGGCAAGCTAGGCAGCGGCCGGATGGTTAATTGCCCCTGTCGACCTGCATACTGCATGATCGGACTGTTGCACACTAGCGTGTTTTTGTTGTTGATATTCATAGCACAACTGCCACAAATGGCGTGGCGACATGAACGGCGAAACGTTAACGAGCCATCTTGTTCCGCTTTAATCTCTTCTAGAGCGTCCAGAATCGTTGTTTCAGGTGTCACCTCAACTGTAAATGTTTCCAGTCGAGGCTGCTGATCAACGTCTGGATTAAACCGCTGGATACGTACTTGGATTTCAGTCATTGTCTTTTTCCTTGTTCTATGATGACCGTATTATGCCGAACCAGTTATGAATGGGTGAGTGAAGAATGTCACTCGTTTGGTATGACTGTCAGTTTTTTTTGAGCCGATGACTCAGATTTTTATTCATGTGACAGTGCATAAAAAAATGTTGAGGATTGTCACTAGGTAGCTGTTGGGGCCAAAGGTATGGTTGTAAAGATGGTCATTTCCGACCGTTGAACAAACATTATCTTGAGGCATTTGGAACCATGAGCGAAACCATTATTCATGACATTATCATCATTGGGGCTGGACTTGCAGGGACGTGGGCGGCGCTAACAGCGGGTAAAGCGGGGGTCAAAAGTATCGGCGTGATTTCTAAAGTTCACCCGCTTCGCTCTCACAGCGGTGCAGCTCAAGGCGGGATTGCAGCTTCACTCAACAATGTGCGCCCTGTGGCCGGCACAGGCAAGCGAGGACCGCTCGAGCAGGTCCCAGAAGGCGACCCATCGCCAGATAGTTGGGAGTTGCACATGTTTGACACAATCAAAGGGTCAGATTGGCTGGGTGATCAAGATGCGATTGAGATTATGGTGAAAGAAGCCCCATCGATCATTTATGAATATGAGCATATGGGGTGTGTTTTTAGTCGTACGCCAGACGGCCGAATTGCTCAACGGCGCTTTGGCGGGCACAGTGCTCCCCGAGCCAACTACTCGGCCGATTACACCGGGCACGTATTGCTCAATACCATTCATGAGCAGGCTCTGCGCTTTGGCACCCAGTTTTACGCCGAATGGTATTGCCTTGAATTAATTGTTGAAGATAGCGTTTGCCGTGGCGTTGTGGTGATGGACATCACAACGGGCGAGCTACACACGATGCGGGCCAAAGCGGTGATGTTTGGTACAGGCGGCTACGGCCGGGCATGGCAGGTGACGAGTAATGCAACGGCCAATACAGGGGACGGGGTCGCGATGGCTTACAACGCCGGTGTCCCGCTAATGGATATGGAGTTTGTCCAATTTCATCCGACCGGTTTGGCGGGCAAAGGCATTCTTATGAGCGAGGCGTGTCGGGGTGAAGGGGGGTATTTGACCAATGCGCTGGGGGAGCGTTTTATGGAAAACTACGCGCCAGACTTAATGGAACTTGCTCCTCGCGACTTGGTTAGCCGCTCCGAACAAACTGAAATTGAGGAAGGGCGGGGTGTTGGCGATGAAGGCACGGCCGTTTATCTTGATATGACCCATCTTGGGGCTGAAAAAATCATGGCCCGCCTGCCACAGGTACATGAGCTTGCGCTTAACTTCTCTGGCGTCGACATTACCAAGCAGCCGGTCCCCATCCAGCCGACGGCCCATTACAGCATGGGGGGTATTCCAACCGATGTAAACGGGCAGGTGCTGGCTGATGCCTCCGGCAGACCATTGGTTGGCTTTTTTGCGGCTGGGGAATGTGCTTGCGTGAGTGTGCACGGGGCCAATCGATTGGGCACGAATAGCCTGCTTGAAGCCTCTCTTTTTGGTCGCCGTACCGGGCAAGCGATGGCTGAATTTGTTCTCAATGGCGCAATTTTGCATCCGATGGTGACCGCACCACAAACCGCTCAGGAAGATCGGATTAACCGCTTCTTTGAAGGGGATAGCCGCGAGTCGGGTGTAAAGATTGCGGCCGAATTAAAACATACGATGACCAAAAATGTGGGTGTCTTTCGTAACGATGAACGGTTGAAGCTGGCACTCAGTCAAATCAAAAGGCTTCAGGCTCGTTTTCAACACGTCCGTAGCCGTGACAAAAGTCGTCGATTTAACACCGATTTGCTGGCGACCATTGAGACGGAGCATCTGCTCTCTTTTGCTGAGCTAGTGACCCTCGGTGCGTTAAACCGTACTGAAAGCCGTGGCGCCCATTTCCGGACTGATTTTGCCAAGCGGGATGATCATAACTGGCTCAAACATACGTTGGTGACCAAAGGGGAAGAGCCTCAAATTGACTACAAAAGCGTTAAAGTGTTTTGGGATCAATATCCGCCGCAAGAGCGGAAATATTAGACGTCTAACATTTCTGTTAATTCGTGAAATTTATAGAGCAAGGCTAGGTTTTGAAGGGGAATGACCATTCCCATAAAAACCAAACTGTGCATTGTGCAACTGGTTGTAAATACCCCCAGCCGTCAACAGCTCATCATGTTTTCCTTCTTCCGCAATTCCCTCCTCTGTTACGACCACAATCCGATCCGCATTTTTAATCGTTGCGAGGCGATGGGCAATGACCAGCGTGGTACGGCCACGTGAAAGCTCGACCAGCGCCTGCTGAATGGCCACTTCTGTGGCGGTGTCTAGGGCCGAAGTCGCCTCATCCAAAATAAGGATAGGCGGATTTTTGAGGAACATGCGCGCAATGGCCAAGCGTTGCTTTTGCCCGCCAGAGAGCTTGACTCCTCGCTCACCAATGACCGTTTCTAGCTGATCGGGTTGGTTGCGGATGAACTCATCGAGCTGAGCCCGCTTGGCGGCCGCCCAAATCTCATCTTTGCTGGCATCGAGCTTGCCGTATGAAATGTTTTCTCCGATGGTGCCTGCGAAAAGGAAGACGTCTTGTTGCACGATACCGATTTGCTTGCGCAAAGATGCCATCGTCATCTGTCGAAGATCGATCCCATCGATGGTGATCCGGCCGTGGCTGACGTCATAAAAGCGTGGAATGAGGCTACACAGGGTTGTTTTGCCTGCTCCTGATGGACCCACAAAGGCAACCGTTTGCCCGGCCGCAACTGACAGATTGATGTCACTCAGCACCGGTTTGTTGTCGTCATAACTAAAAGTCACCGCCTCAAAGTTGATGTTACCATCTAGCCCGTCTACAGAAACTGCATCGGCCGTATCTTCGATGTCTGGGTCGGTATTGAGAATGTTGAGGTACTGCTTGAAGCCTGCAAACCCTCGTGGATAAAGCTCGATGATCGAGTTGATTTTCTCAATCGGCCGGAAAAAGACGTTCGTCAAAAGGATAAAAGCGACAAAATCCCCGTTCGAAATTTCCCCTTGAATCACATACCAGGTGCCTGCCAGCATCACAAACAGAATGACAAAGCGCATCAGCATATAGCTGATCGAAACCCCTTTCGCCATCAGGTCATATGCGACCAGTTTGTGTTCGCGATATCGATTGTTGTTGATGGCAAAAAGTTCTTTTTCATGATCTTCATTGGCAAATGCTTTTACCACGCGTACGCCGCCAACCGCATCTTCGATCCGGGCATTAAACTGCCCTAGACTGCGAAAAAGATCTCGAAACGTGATCGTCATTTTGCCGCTGTAGCTGGTTGCAACCCACAAAATGATAGGCACGACGATGAACGTAATCAGCGCCAACGGCCAATGGATCATCCCCATTAACACAAACGCACCGACCAAGGTCATAACCGCAATGAAAATATCTTCCGGCCCATGATGGGCCAGCTCCCCTATGTCCTGCAAGTCGGTTGTGATACGAGCGATTAGATGGCCCGTTTTCGTGTTGTCGAAATAGCTAAACGAGAGCTTTTGAATATGGTCAAATAGCGTGGTACGCATGTCGGTCTCAATGTTGATCCCGAGCATATGCCCCCAAAAGGTGACAACATATTGCAGCGCGGTGTTTAGAGCGTACACGCCCAACAAGATAAATGTAACAAGGATGATGAGAGACCAATTCTTGCTCGGGAGCAGGACGTCAATAAACTGCTGGATGGCGAGTGGAAAGGCCAATTCGAGGATGCCTACGACCACGGCACAGCCGAAGTCGAGGTAGAAAAGCTTTTTATAGGGTAAGTAGTAGGTGTAAAATTGTCGAAGCATAGAGGTTGACCTGTTTTGGTTTTAAAACTTAGTTGTTGAGCCACTTGAGCCATCAGAAAGAGGGGTCAGAACGATATTGTCCAATAGTAAATTCCATTCTCAGTTATGACCAGGTCTCCGAGGTGTCTCATAGCTGAAACTATCAATAGTCATAGGGGCACATCCTCTACCTTGAGTTTGCGCCACAGCCTTAGAGCCATACGGATGCAGGCTTGAGGCAGCCTATATCTAATCGTCCCATTTGGGACGTTTAGCCTAACTTGTGGCCTATTTTTCTTAACAATTCGCTCCATAATGCTAATAAAAAGACACGCGGAGAGATGTGTTGATCATCTAGCCCTATAGACCTTTTACCTACCCAGAATATGACAATTAAATCTAATCCAATCCTTTTGATCTTGAGCTTTATCGGGCTCCTACTTTTTGCTACCATTATT
This sequence comes from Anaerolineae bacterium, assembly GCA_045105475.1. Taxonomy (GTDB): domain Bacteria; phylum Chloroflexota; class Anaerolineae; order Promineifilales; family Promineifilaceae; genus WTJY01. The sequence goes on along the minus strand of JBGCDP010000239.1, from coordinate 1,637 downwards.
TTTGTAAGCCGTCCTACACAAGCGGCCGGAGTCATCCACGTTAATGCGGCCGTCAGCGGTGGCAGCAACGATGGCACAAGCTGGACCAATGCCTATAGCGATTTACAAAGTGCACTTGGGTCAGCAACGAATGGAGATGAAATCTGGGTCGCTAAAGGAGTTTACACCCCTGGCAATGCAGCCACTGACACCTTTCAACTGGTTGAGAATGTAGCGATTTATGGCGGCTTTGATGGGGTGGAGACAATCCGGTCAGAACGGGATTGGAAGACGAATCTTACCGTCCTAAGTGGCGATATTGACGACAACGACACGGCCGACAGTAACGGTGTGCTGACGACTACCGCAAATATCGTTGGAACCAACAGCTACCATGTGGTGACCGGCAGCGGGGTTTCGGGTACGGCCGTGCTCGATGGTTTTACAGTGACGGCCGGGCAAGCAACCGGAGTCGATCCACATAATAGGGGTGGTGGTTTGCTGAATGTAAGTGGAAGCCCAACCCTGATCAATGTGACGTTTGCCGCCAATTCTGGAAATGGTGGAGGTGGACTTTTCAACAATAACCAAAGTAATCCGGCGTTGACCAACGTCTCCTTTGTCGCCAATTCCGCTGTTTTTGATGGTGGTGCTGTCTTCAATAATAATCAAAGCGGGCCGACGTTTATCAACGTCAGCTTTTCCGCCAACTCTGCCCCCATTGGCGGTGCCGTGTTCAATAACAATCAAAGTGATCCGACATTCACCAACGCCACGTTTTCAGCTAATAGCGCGACCGGAATTAACGGCCGAGGTGGTGGCATGCTCAATGCCAATAGCAACCCGACCTTGATCAACAGCATCTTGTGGGGAAACAGCGCCACGACCGGTGCTAACATCCACAATGACGCCTCTACTCCTGTCATTCGCTATAGCATCATTGAAGGGAGCGGAGGCAGTGGGAATTGGAGCAATTTATTTGGGACCGATGGGGGGAACAATCTCGATAGTGATCCGCTCTTGGCCGCTAACCTGCAGCTTCAAAACGGTTCACCCGCCATTGATGCGGGCAATACGCTCTCTTACACTAGCTCGATACCAACAGATCTGGCTGGAGAGAACCGCATACAAAATATGATTATCGATATGGGGGCGTTTGAATCAGGGGCTTTAACAACGGCTGAATCGATTTATTTGCCATCAATCATGAGAGAGGAAAATACAAGCCCGACTCCAGCCGCGACGCCGGTGCCTAATTCGACGGAAACGCCGACACCTGTTGCGACGCAGGTATCTACAGCAACACCATCCGCATCTTCTGTGCTAGTGCCAGGCACTAGCCAGATCACGATTGATCAAGTGATTGAAGGTGTCAATGTGGCTCGAACTGTCTATATTCAAGCGCCTCAGTCGTTAGACAGTAGCAAATCTTATCCAATCGTCTTTGCTTTGCATGGGGCTGGTGGCAGTGGCCAAGGGTTCACCAGCAATGAACATTTGAATGGACTGATCAACGGCGGAAATTTTGTTGGCATTTATCCAAACGGCCATTCAAACGTTGGCGGTGATGGCGGTTACTGGAATTTAGGCACAGAGCCGACCACGGCCGATGATGTTGAGTTTGTTAACCTAATCGTTCAAAAGCTAGGGGCTTATGG
>JBGCDP010000238.1:0-7242 GCA_045105475.1 Anaerolineae bacterium | reverse complement strand
CCGGCTTCGGTGAGCAGCAGATCAAACGGATTGCGGAAGCCGGTGGCGAAAAGCTTTACAGGGCTTTCGGGGAGTAAAACGGCTTGGTTCAGCCCATCATTGCCTCCCCATGGGTCAGCATAGCTATGCTCGCCTAAAGGGGCTTGGACCGTGTTTAAAGTCGGCAGATTGTATTTATACAGCTGGCCGTTGGCATCGGTTTGGGTGGGTAGCCCCATGATTAAATCGAGGTCGATTTGGAGAATAGCGGCCGATAGCGCCGTTTCATTGGTGAAGCCGAGCGAGCGAGACGGAGCTCCCGTATCGGTGAAGCCGCCCTGGGCGACATACATGGTGCCTTGCTCAGGGATCACTTGAATCCCGTTTGTCGAATGATTTTGCTCAGATCTGGGTAAGCCACGCACAAGATCGACCTTTTCCCATCCGGCACACCCCTGTGCCGCGGTGACCCCATCGACGCAGGTGAGCATGCTAATCACACCGGAATTGGTATCTAGCCCATAATCTTGCCCTTCGATGCCGCCCCCTTCGCGATAGTCGCTGGAGGTAACGTACAAAATCGGATTTTCGGTCGTGCCCAGTATGTCTAATCCGGTGAGTTGTCGGTCTTTGGCTGGATGGGGGGAGCCGTCATCATTGTGGTTGAGGATGGTGCGAATCAGGTCGATCTGTTCAACCTGTGTGACGGTGTAACTGTTAGCGCTGTTGCGCACAATTGTGTAGGCGAAAAGCTGGCCATTACGCTGGGCGACATACAGGCGGCCGTCGGGGCCAAACATGAGCGACGTTGGGAAAACGAGTTCGGTATTGTTCAGTTTGCTGTGGGTAAAGTTGGCCGGTTCAGGCGTAGGTGTTGCAGGCTGTGTCGGTTCGGCTGTGGGGGGCGGCTCAGTTAAAACAATCGTTGGGGGAACAGGTGCAGGTTCGGCCGAATTGCAGGCTGTAATGAGAATGAATTGGAGTAAAAGAATGAGGGTTTTGAAGCTGTTTTTTGACATATGTTCTGCCCTGATTTAGACCAAATCGTACCCAGATGAGCGGTTTTCTGCCCGTGTTTATTACATTGATTTGTCAACCTTTGGCAGACGATACAGAATTAGGATCAAAATCTTTGGAGGAAAATCTAGATGCGAAACTCAGGAATCAAACCGGTCCGGCCGGTGGCGACTTATTCAATCGTAGCGCGTGATGCTAAAACGGGGCAGATGGGAATTGCGGTGCAGTCACACTTTTTTTCAGTTGGACCGATTGTGGCTTGGGCTGAAGCCGGAGTTGGTGCTATTGCGACCCAATCGCTGGTTGACCCCGCCTATGGACCACTGGGGTTAGACATGATGCGGATGGGAAAAACGGCCGAAGAAGCGCTAAACGGTATTTTGGCCTCTGATTCTGGCAAAGACGGCCGTCAGGTTGCGATGGTAGATGCCAAAGGAAATATCGCGGTGCACACGGGGGAGAAAGGGATTGTCGCGGCCGGACACCAGTCAGGTGATCAGTATAGTGTCCAAGCGAACCTCATGGACAAAGATACAGTTTGGGGAGCAATGGCGGCCGCCTACGAGGCGAGTGATGGGGATCTAACCGAACGGTTGCTGTTGGCGCTCGAAGCGGCTGAAGCAGAAGGTGGGGACATTCGGGGCAAACAATCGGCCGCGATTTTGGTCGTTGGCCCAGAAAATACGGGTAAGCCTTGGATCGATCAGCTTTTTGATCTGCGCGTTGAAGATCATCCTGAGCCGGTGGTTGAACTCCGTCGTTTGGTCACGCTGCAACGGGCGTACAATCATTTTAATGAAGGGGATGAGCATTTAGGCAAAGACGATATGTCGGCTGCTTTAGCCGCATATCAGGCGGCGATGGACCTTGTGCCGGACTCAGCTACGCAGGGTGAAATCCCGTTTTGGGTGGGGGTAACGCTCGCAAGTTTGGGCAAAGTGGATGAGGCGCTGCCATATCTCGTCCGTGGGCAAAAACAGCATGACCGGTGGGTTGACCTGTTGCCGAGGCTGTCGATTGCCGGCATTTTGCCGGACGATCCTGCTCTGCTCGAGCGGTTGACTGTTGGAATGAAATAACATGAGAAAAAGACCAGACTGGTTTAATTGCCAGTCTGGTCTGTGAGTTGACTAGCGGCCGATCATCGGCAAAAAGATCGTCTGAATATCACCCTCAAGGATTGCAAAATCGGTGAAATGATCAATCGCCATCTTGACGACACCTTCATCTAAATCAATCGCGTAACGCTCAGGAGCGGTCCAGCGGTTGGTTGTAGTCGAGAAGTAGGCCGGTTTGAGACCATGCGCATCGAGGCGCAACCCATCTCGATCAAACGGGAACTGGATCAAAACATTGTGGTTGAAGCTTTCTTCGATAGGACGGCCGTCCGCATCGGTTGCATGGATCGCATAGCCATATTTGACGACGCGCGCATGGCGCTGATGTGGGAGGCGGGCTATCGGGTCGACGCGCAAGGTGACCTCACCTTCAACCGGCATCGCTCCGGCCGGGATAAAGATAGTCGTGCCATCAGTCAGCTCGATGCGCTGGGGCTCAGCAGCATCAAAGACAACCACAGCGGGGGACGGCTTCACACGCGGGCCGTTGAGCTCAAGATTGAGAACAGCTATCTCTTGGTCTTCTCCAACCTTGATTGTGCCTTCGTTGGTCCAATAAGCATCTTCATTTTCAAAGATGGCACCCACATGCCAGACGGTGCCTGCAACAATAGGGAGGCTGTAATCACCACGGGCGGTGCCGTCATCGTCGAGTTCAACTTCGGCCGTGATCCAATTAAATCCACCCCGCTCGGTCCAGCCGAATATGAGGACATCGCCACTGCCCGGCGCATCTGGAATCGCAAGCCGGCCGACGACTTTGGCGTTTGGCTCGTGGAAATGGAGATCCGCATCTTCTTCAACGCTATTGGGCTCGATGTTGACCAGCAGATCAACCGGATTGATCCAGTTTTCGTTCCCAGCGACGGCTCCAACCCGATAGCGGCCGTATGGGAGTGCAAAGCGATAGTTGCCGTTGTCATCGGTCCGGGTGTGGAGCCACAAGTTTTTGACCGGACCAGTTAATCCATCAAAAATCACAATCGCACCGGGGAGCGGATTGCCGTCTGGATCAAATACCGTCCCTTTGATGCCCGCATCTTTTTCTGTGACCGGCAATGGAACACGTACCGTCTGATTGACAGGTACGGGGATGTTTTGCGCACCGCCTAATTTGACATAGTTTTCTGGGTCGATTTTGTAATCAACCTGCCAAATCCCTTCTGAGACGGGGAGTTTATAGGTACCTGTTTCAGGGTCGATGTGGGTCGTCGCCCAGCGATCACCCATCCAGGCACCCACTTTGCCGCGTACACCGATAACAGGCGCGTCGCTCTGGCGTGGGTCGATTAAAGCACCGACGATCATTTCCTGCTTTTCGCGCACAACGATGCTCACTTCGGCCGTTTCTCCGGCCTCAACTGCAACCTCACCCCGTTCTGTTACAACATAGGGGGTGCCGGGGGCTAGCTCGACTGAAATCACATATTTGCCGCGTGGTACGTGGATATTGAACAATCCAGCGCGGACCGGGCCACCCGCTTTGATGCGATGGTTATCGATGTTGACGGCCGTGGCCCATCCTTCGATATCGTCAACTACCTCACCATTCCCATCGACCAATTCACCTTTGATTGTGCTGTTCGCTGAGAGCACCTGGAAGTCAACGTCTTTTAGCTCTTGCTCTGACTCAAGCTTGACGTTTTCCCCTTCGCCTAGATAAAGATAAGGGACGTTTGGCCCGGGAGCGGGTTGAATGTGCCAGCCGCCTGTTGCTAGGTGCAAAATGTATTCACCCGCTTCATTGGTTTCGGTTTTGATGACGGCCGTGCGCCCTCTGTGCCACGCTGTCACCGGAACTCCTTTCACCCCATTTCCTGCATCATCGACCACTTGGCCGCTTACGCTGGCTGATAGGGGGATGAGCATGATTTTGCCGAGGTCTAGCTCCTGCCCCGGCCGGAGAAAGATCGGATCGAGATTGGGGCCGACAAATCGGTCGCTTTTAGGGTGGATGAGGAGGTCGTACCGGCCGGGTGGGAGGTGAATCTCAAAGCTGCCGTCTTCTGGACTCGTGACATATTCACGGCCGATCCCTTCTCCATTGCGTAGGGCGATGACAACCGCAAAATCAGGCGCTTCTCCATTAGGTAGCACAATCTCACCAAACACAACGCCGCTGGTTGGAACAACAATAAAGTTGACCTCTTGCTTTTCATTGACGTCATTTTCTTCAAATTTCACATCTTGAGCGTCACGTGGATAGACCCAGTCGGCCGGAACAGATTCATCGGTCGGCCGGACGGTGATCGACCAGAGGCCGGGTGAGAGTACCAGCCGATAAGCTCCCTCTTCGTTGGTTTTGGTTTGTACCACACGCCGCTTATCGACACGAAAGGCGATGACTTGGGCGTTGGCGACCGGTTTGCGGTCTAGCTCGCGGACGGCCGCGTCTACCTCAAGGTCAGTCCCATCGATAAAGACGTGACCTGCGACTATCTTTTCACCGATTTTGACTGGTTCAATCGGTTCATCGTCGGTGCGAGTTGAAGCGAGCAACGTCTGGCCGGAAACGGCGAACAGTAGCAATAAAAATAAAATTGAAAATGAAATAATGGCTCTTTTGTTTAACGAATTTCTGTAAAACATGAGTGTCTCCATCCGAATCTTCGGGTAATTGGCAGCCTGAAACTAGATCGTTGAAAATCTGGTAAGGCTGCTAGGGAAAAAATTAAGTTGAGTTAGGTGTGCTAACCCCTACCCATCGCGAATAGGGGTAGGGGACGGCCGCACGTCTGTAATCGGCGTCGGCGTCGGTTCAGGTGTAGGTGTTGATGTGGCGGGTGGAACTGCATTTTGGGTCGCGGCGGCCGCTGCAGTCGCCTTTGCAATTCGGGTTGCCTGTCGATTCGCTTCTTCAGTAGCAAGAGCGTCACGCGTGGCCTGTTGGTTGGCTTGTTCCGTTGCCCTTGCAGCGTGAGTCGCCTGCATATTGGCTTGCTGTGTTGCTAACGCATATTGTGTGGCTTGGGCATTCGCGATGCGGGTTGCGTTTGCAGCTTGTGTCGCTTGCACGTTAGCGATTCTCGTTTCATTGGCCGCTTGTGTCGCTTGAGCGTTTGCAAGCCGTGTTGCGTTGGCGTTTTGTGTCGCTTGCACATTTGCAAGTCGGGTCGAATTTGCAGCCTGTGTTGCCCTGATGTCGCGAGTTGATTGGGCATCAGGTGATGATTGTTGGTTGACGGTTGGGGACAGTGTCGCAGATGGGGTCTGAGACGGCCGATCCGTTGGAGGCTGAGTCGGCGTTTGCGTATCGGTCGGCCGTACATCACTATCGGTTGGTCTGGCTTCGGTTGCGGTTGCAGTTGTGGTTGCTGCGGCTGTTGCTAGGGCGGGCAGCGTTGGCGTTTGGCTCGGCCGCGCGGTTGGCTGTACGGCCGGAATTTGGGTATTTGTTGCTGTCAGGCTGGCTGTTTCGCTGGACTCTGCCGTGCTGGTTGGTAAAGCGGTTGGCAGCATAGTTTGAGTAGGTGTTGAAGTTGGGGCTGTTTGGATGGGTAATGCATTGGGTTCATCCGCAACATCGACCCCGCTGATTAAGATCGTCCCGTCAGCATCGACCTGGCTGTTGACGGTGACCGTTTGGCCAACGATGATCTCATCTCTCAAAAGCAGTTCTGGAATCGGTTGGACCTCCAGCCCGTCGATGATCCAGCCATCGGCCGTGATCATTTCGATCTGGCCGCTGAACTCAACTTCGGCCGTGCGCCCGGCCGCCTGAAGCTGCTCAACTTCTTCCAGCCGTCGCTCGTTGATTTGATTTTGCAGGGCGATGTGACGACTTGGATTAAAGGTCAGGCTGAGGCGTGTTTCCTCAACAAATAGTTTGACCGGATAGAGCTGGTCCCCTGGCAGGCTATTGGCCGATGCGCTGGAGATGATCGTACCGGAAGCAAGTAACCCGATGATAACGAGGGCCATCCGGCCGACGAGCCCAAGCTGCGGCGCCGGACCAAACCATCCTTTAACCAGGTCGCCTAAGTTGCCTGTGCCCAGAGCGAAAAAGCCGAAGCTGTTTTTGTTTTCTTCCGGTTCGTCCAAAGCTGCAAACATCAGGTCCCGCCCCCGCTGAGCCCCTTGGGCAGAAGGGGTCAGCGGTTCGAGATCGATCAGATCGGCAGATAGAGTCAGAAGCGGCCGGAGCTCAGTAGCCATTTCTGGATAATCTGCCAGGCAGCGGGCTAAGGATTCCCCATTTTGAATACGGCCGATGCAGTGGTCGAGGGTCATTTGAAAATCAAGTTGATTCATACCGCCTCCTCGACTAAAAAGCCTTTTAAAGTTTGCAAAGCTCGATGTTGTAACGCTTTGATTGACCCTTCGGTTTTACCCAACAACTTGGCGATTTCACCGTTGCTAAAGCCCTCTAAAAATTTAAGGGTGATGACCTCACTCTGTTCGGCCGTCAGGCGCGGGAGCTGAGCCAAGAGCTTGGCTTGGGCCAAACGTTTATCGGTGACTTGGTCGGGAGTTGCCTGTTGGTCGATCATTTCGTCTGAGAAAGGGTTGAATTCGACATGTTTGTGTTTGCGATAGTGCATTTTGATGATGTTGCCAGCGATGGTGTAAAGCCATGCGAGTAGCGGCTTGCCGCGATCTTGGTAGCTGGGCAGCTTTTTGACCATCGTCACAAACACCTCGGCCGTTAGATCCTCAGCCAGCGCACGGTCACCTATCCGATACGCGATGTAGCGGAAGATGCTGGGCTGATGGGTGTCGTATAACTGCCCTAGAGCGTCACGATCCCCATTTTTGGCTTTTTGAATCAGCTGCGTTTCATCAACCATAGTTTGAGTCGATTGGGATTTTTAGATGGGATAGAGGGGTTTGTGATGGGAATTTTTCCCGATCTCTATCCTCTTTCCCTTTCAGTTTGTCCTTTCATCAGAGCATAATGCAGGTTTTTTGATTTAGATACGGTCAATTTCATTTTTGATTTCCGATTGGGATTTATATGCCAAGATAGCAGGCTATATCGAAAAAATCTGTGAAGAAGAATAAAAAGATTTTTGATCTTAAACGAGTCGGGTAAAGGATGTACCAATCGTAATTCTAAAATCGTAAATCCTAAATCCATGAGCTAAAATCTGGCCATGTTTATTTCTTTTGAAGGTAGCGAGGGGAGCGG
>JBGCDP010000237.1:0-12853 GCA_045105475.1 Anaerolineae bacterium | reverse complement strand
AGAGGCTGAAGCCTATATGGAAGCTCGTCGGCAGGTGTTTGTCGCTGAAGGATACAATCTGCGCGTGCTTAATCAGGCGTGGTTTGCCTTTAATGGAGCCTATGCGGACACAGGCGGCGGCGCGGCCGGAAGCGATCCGGTGGGTCCGCTAGTGGCGAAAGTCCGTGAGGCGAGTGGCTCGACGCGAGCGTTTATGCGGAATATTGCGGGAGTGACGAGTTTGGCTGAATTGCAGCAAGTGGCTGATGAGTTAGGGGTCGAGAATTAGCGCATTCGCACCCACGGCCGGAGCCAAGCCCCAACCAGCAACAGCGAAACCAAATGAGTCGGCAATCGCCACCACCAAGGCCAACCTAGATCTACTTGCATAGATCCATCAGCCAACCACGGCCGAGCCGTTTGTGCCCACAGCAAAAATGCCTCACCAATCGGTAACACACCAGCCCCATAAAACCGCTCTCCCCGCCACTGCAACGGCCAGCCGCCCGCTTCACCTTCTTGATAGATGGCTTGTGCCAAGTCGACATCACCCACCATGCGAGCTGTGCCTAGCATCACAACCGTGGCCGATAAGCTCACCCCGGTAATCAAGGGACCGGAATCAATATCCCCCAGCCGATTGTCTCCGGCCGGAAACTCACGCACGGCCGGAATACCCAATCGACCCACCACAAACTGCTCACGAAACGAGCGATAGTAGCTTTCGGTCAACTCAGGGTCTAGCTCAGCCAAAAACCACAGGATCAGCGTTTGAGACGTTGCCCGGCCTGTGTCAACAAAAGGCTCTGTCCGATGAGGAATCAGACCTGTCACAGGATCGATTTCATCTTGAATTTTTTGTAGCCACTCCTCGATTAATGGCTCAAAACGAGCATCATCCGTTACCACTTTATAAGCCTTCAAGCTCACCATCGCTGGGAAAGTATCGACGGGCCAAATCTGTCCAGAATATGAGTCAAGAAAAGGAGATTGGCTAGTTGCAAGAGCTTGGGCAATATCGGCCGACTCTTGCTCAAAACGAGCCAGCTCAACAGGATCATGCACCCCATCTTGCAACAACAAAATCCCAGCAAGCAGGTAGTTTGACCAGCCATTATAAAAAATGCCGTATTCAGTTGAAAGATTTTTTGGGAACGATGCACGTCCGGCTGGACTGTCGATTTGTGCGTAAGCCCAACGGGCTTCTTCTAACAAAAACGTTTTTTCTAAAGGGTTAGGCTCACTCAGCCCCACGTTGACGGCCGCTAGCCCATAAAGCGCATACGAAAAAAAATACCCTTCAGGAAATAGCTGTTGCATGTCAGCCCCAAGCCCTGCATTGAGTTCGCTACGAATATGAGCCAACTGAGCTTTTTTAGCCGGAAAGTCTGGCTCAGCAATAGGTTTAGCATACAAACGGCCGTTACAAACTGTGAGCAAACTGAGGAACATTAAACCGATAACGAGGCGCAGCTTTTTAATCATGCTCCAAGTTTGTGATCTTGAGAGCTAGATTGCCAGCACCTAAGTGCGGCTCGAACACAGGATCAAGACATCATTGCTCACTAGGCCAAAAATCCAATCGCCTTATCAGCCAGCCCATTCATACAAATTGAGGCTGTCTTGCCAGTAATCGCCTGCAAATCAATCACACGCAGACGGCCAGCTTCTTCATGCTCGGCATCATCTGGCAAAAGGGTTGCCAGCGAACCTGGCGAGTTGCGAAACAGCTCCCAATCAAAATAGCTATCGGCCGAATCTTCCGGGTTTAAATGGAGCGGTAGGGAAAAAATATCGGCTTCAACCAAATCTTGGAAAAAATGTGTCCCATAAGACAATTCAGGCGCACTCCCATCCTCATCGCTAATACTAATTTCGATTAGAGCCTGCGTATTGTGAATATCAGCATACCCAACTTTTACCCCTAATTCTAAGTTGGTACTTCCCCAACGGCCGGGCCCCATCAAAATAAACCGCTCATTCTCCAACATATGATTGATTCGTGTGACAACCCGGCCAAGCTCTAATCGGATTTGAGGATCAGCCGTTTGTCGATAAACCTCCGGATCAACAAAAACGAGATAGCGAATATCATCAATTTGCCCATCTGGGACCAACCCTCTGGTCCGAAACAACATGTTTTCTTGTGGAATATCAGTAGGAATTTCGGCCGGTTGCGAGACAGTTTTCTCTGACAGCGGCCGACACTGCAGCAGATTCAATCGATAATCCTTAGCAGCCCCATCACGCACAACCTCGATTGAAAATTCCGTATCGACCGGCAGCCCATAGACTGACTCTATCGACTTGAGCGCCGTTTTCATCATCTCTGGAAAAACCGAATCGGTCAGCAGTTTTTTGAATGTCAAAATCAGTTCATCGCCCGGCCTGATCGAAGCCTTAGACAAGATCGGTTGTAAGTAATCTCCCTTATCAATTTCAGCAAAAAGCCCAGCATGCGGATACCTCCGCGTTAGAACCTCTTCAATCGGAATCGTCTTAAACTCATTGTCTTCTAAATCAACCAGGTCAATAAACTTTTGAGAATAAGATTTAATTCGACGCGTATCCGCTTCTGGCCTTAGCTGAGGGTGGCTTAACCCGATTAAACGAGCGTAATCGTGACCGATACGATCAACCGCACGTGTACCCATCCCCCAAACTAGACGCAAAAAGCCATCTTCCCGCTTGATTTTTTCATGCCAGCGCCATGCATTTTGGCTAAACCCGACCCCGGCCAAAGTGGGGAACCAGTAACGGCCGTGCCCTTCACCCATCACTTCTTGGATGAGGATCGCCATGCGCTCATCGTAATCGATCAGCCCATGTTTTTGTCGATAAAGAATCGCTTCCGGGTTCAGCGTACTGGCGTAAATTCTCCGAATACCATCTTTCAAATCTTTTAGATTCTCTTCGGGTGTACCTTGGTTCGGGCAAAATATGCTTTCATATTTACCGGCAAATGAAAATCCAAAGTTGTCTTCGAGCAAACTAGAGGAGCGCACAATAATCGGCCGGTTTCCCATGTGCTCCAAAACCGCTTTGAGCTGATTGGTCACATATTTTGGAAACTTCGCCTTCATATGCTCTTCGATCACTTTGGGGTAATCACGTCGAATCTCTTCTAACGGCCGATATTTCTGATTCATGATGTAGCTCAAATTATTTTGAGTCCGAAAATCATAAATAACTTCACTGCCAATAAAATAAGATTCAGGAATAAATACTTTATCTCGCAGCTCAGGCTTATTTTTTAATATTCGCCAAGCCAGCATCATCCCGGCCGCTTTCCCCCCAATCTTCCCTTCCCCGATGCGCCGTTCATAAATCGTGCGCAAATCTTTAACAGACAGCACCTTTTTTGCCACACCAATAAATTGAAGATGATCACTAATCATCCCCTTAATCAATACAACCCGAATCTCTTCAAGATGATGCCGGACACGCTCACGGCCGGATTCGGGGATTGATTCATAGACTTCACCTTGGCGGAAAAGCATCTCCCACGGAGCTAATTCAGGATTAAACGCTAGGTCAACGCGATCTGAAGCTGGATTATTGTTTTCAATTTCCTCTTGGACAATCTCGTCAAAGCGTTGGGGTGGAAAATTATTTCCAAAATAGAAATCTGTTTGGAAGTCACGCAGCCGAGCCTTCCGCATTTGCCATATGCTTGCTGCTTCCCGGTTAAACGGATCGTAGACACCTTCCCGACGTTGAGAAGCAATCGCCTTCTCGTGAATCTCCTCCTCAAACATCCGCTCCAACATAATGCCTTTGTTGAAAATCTCCTCACGCATCCGCATTCGAATACGGTCGGCCAATACCGGGTATTGGGCCAGTTTCACATAAATATCGATTGTTGAAGTCTTACTGCGGATCGGGGTTTTCATCGGGGTTGTCATAAGAATAAGAATAGGCTCAACTAACACAAAGTGTCAATCTATCAGGCAAAAAAGCAGCTTTCCATTTTCCAATTTTTGGGCCAAAAAATCTAATGGGAAATTAAAGTGAAGTAAGCCCCACTTCTCTGGAAAAATCGGATATAATGATTGTATATAATCACTTTGTCCTACTTTTCAAAAAATACCAATCTGTGTAAAATGTTAACCCTTGTTAAAAAATATACTCTCACATGGTTAACTTTGCCATCTGATAAGGAGATACTCAAATGACCCATATTGTGACACGCCTCTGTTTGCGTGATACCGCTTGTGTAGAGGTTTGCCCCGTAGAATGTATGGTTCTCGGTAAACCCGAAGAAGAATGGCCATGGCTCTATATCGATCCTGATACTTGCATCGACTGTGGCGCATGTGTGCCAGAATGTCCATACGAAGCGATCTTCCCTGAAGAAGAAGTCCCAGTTGACTTCATTGTTCAAGACATCCATGATGGTGGAACTTGGATCGCCATGAAGAAAGAAGACATGCCTGGTGAGCAGCTTAAAGATGCTACTGTTGGTGAGCACCAAGTTAATGTTTTAAATGCAATTAAAGTTGCACCAGGCACAGAGCTTGACCTGAGCGAAGACATCGAGCCAAACTACGATTTCTTTGTTGAAGGCCCCGGCTACGATGCAATGGACTAGTTAGATTAGTCTGTTCAAACCGACAAACTAAATTTAATTTAAAAGACCGTTGGTTCGCCAGCGGTCTTTTTTTATCTATCGAATTAGCACTCTATTAACGCAAGTGCTAAATGTGTTAGAATCTTACAACTTTCCAACTGAATGCGCCTATAGTATTCAACTGAACTAAAAAGCAGAGAAATACGGTTAAATAGATAGGGCTTAAATACCTTAATCTATTATGATTCCTAAGCTAAAATGAAGATTGCAGTGGGCAATCTACAGATATTAATCATTATTTTGACCAACAAAACCCGATGAGATTCGATAAATTTACAGAAAGAGCACAAGATGCGGCCGCCCGCGCCTATCAAATCGTTCAACGCTACAGCCATAGCCAGGTAGACACAGAACATCTATACATGGCATTGCTCGAACAAAACGATGGTGCAGTGGCTCACATCCTAGATTATTTAAAAGTTGATGCGGCCGCTATGACCGACCGTGTTGATGAAACCCTGAAAAAAGCACCAAAAGTTAACGTTTATGGTGGTGGGGTTGGACAAATTTTTTACACGCCTCGCATTCGCACCGTTTTAGAACTAGCGCAAAGCGAAGCAACCAAACTAAAAGACGAATTTATTTCGACCGAGCATATTTTCTTGGCGATCTTGAGCGAACGAAATACACCGGCCGCTCGAATCCTCCAAGAATTTGGCATTAACGTCACGTCTGTTAACGAAGCGATTCAGAGTATCCGAGGTGGCAAACCGATCACAGATCGTAATGCAGAGTCTCGCTACAAAACGCTCGAAAAATATGCCCGTGATTTAACAAGCTTAGCCAAAGAAGGCAGACTTGACCCAGTCATCGGCCGGAACGAAGAAATTCTACGTGTCATCACCGTGCTGAGCCGCCGAACCAAAAACAATCCGGTTCTAATCGGTGAAGCCGGTGTTGGTAAAACCGCCATCGTTGAAGGGCTGGCACAAAAAATCGTTGATAACGATGTACCAGAGAACCTGCTTAACCGAAAAGTGATGTCTCTCGACTTAGGCTCAATGATCGCAGGCAGTCGCTTCCGTGGTGAATTTGAAGAACGCTTGAAAGCCGCCATCGAAGAAGTACAAAACTCAAACGGAGAAATTATTCTCTTCATTGATGAGTTACATACTGTAGTCGGCGCAGGCGCAGCTCAAGGTGCGATGGATGCCAGCAATATGCTGAAACCAGCCTTGGCCCGTGGTGAACTCCAAACGGTGGGTGCCACTACCCTAGACGAGTATCGTCAATATATTGAAAAAGATAGCGCACTTGAGCGCCGATTTGCACCAGTCTTTGTAGATGAACCTTCTGTTGAAGACACTATTCTGATGCTCCAAGGCTTAAGCGCTCGCTATGAAGCGCATCATAAAGTTAGCTACTCGCCAGAAGCACTTGAACAGGCTGTACGTTTATCTCACCGCTATGTAACCTCACGCAAGTTACCGGACAAGGCGATTGACCTAATCGATGAAGCGGCCGCTAAATTACGCGTGGCCCTTTACACACTTCCGGACGAGATCAAAGAACTCAAAGTAAAAATGGATTCGCTGGCCCTTGAAGAAGAGGCTGCGAGTACGGCCCGTGACTACGAGCGTGCGGCCATCATGCGCACAGAGCGCATCCAGTTAGAAGATGATTTCACAAAAGCCCGTGACACATGGCGCTCAGAAAACAAGCTGGACGAAGTGGTAGACACGGATGAAATTGCAGATGTCATCGCTCAATGGACTGGTATTCCGGTTAACCAAATGTTGGAAGCAGAAGCAGACAAGCTGCTCAACATGGAAGAGCGGATCGCAGAACGGATCGTTGGCCAGAAGAAAGCGATTGTCGCTTTGGCAGACGCGATCCGCCGCAGTCGCTCAGGTTTATCAGACCCGAAACGGCCGATTGGTGCATTTATGTTCCTTGGTTCGTCTGGTGTGGGTAAAACAGAGTTGGCGAAAGCGTTGGCCGGATTTATGTTTGGCGACGATGAAGCCCTCATCCGAGTGGACATGAGCGAGTATCGCGAACAGCACACGGTTAGCCGGCTGTTTGGTGCCCCTCCTGGGTATGTTGGCTACGAAGAAGGTGGCCAGCTCACTGAGCAAGTTCGCCGTAAGCCATACAGTGTTGTGCTCTTCGACGAAATCGAAAAAGCGCATCCAGAAGTCTGGAACTCGATGTTACAGCTGCTCGACGACGGCCGCTTAACTGACGGGCAAGGTCGCGAAGTTAACTTCCGCAACACGATCATCATCATGACGAGTAACGTCGGGACGTCGTTTGTGAAGAAAGCTGGTGCATTAGGCTTTGCAGGCATGAGCAACGATGATGGTGGCGATGAGAAACGGATCGAAGAAGCGTTGAAGAAAACCTTCCGACCGGAGTTTATTAACCGTATCGATGAAATTATCACCTTCGAAGCGCTAAGCGTTGAGGAAGTCGTTGAGATCGTCGATCTTCAAATGAAAGACATCGGCAAACGTCTTGAAGAGCATGGCGGCTTGAATATCGAGCTAACACCAGCAGCGAAAAGATGGTTGGCGGAACAAGGGTATGACAAAGACTTTGGGGCCCGGCCACTACGCCGTGCGCTTCAGCGTCATGTTGAAAGCCAGCTTTCAGTCAGTTTGCTCCGTGGCGAGTACAAATCAGGCGATAATGTCTTGATCGATGTCGATCCTGAGGAAAACAAGCTGACTTTCGCCAAGAAAGAAGCTTAATCTCCAGTAGATAGCAGGTTAAATAGAAAGCAAAAGGGGCGTTTGGAAATTCCAAACGCCCCTTTTTTATGTGACGCTCCCTACATATTTGTCTCTAGAACTGCCTGCGCTATTTCCCTGATCGATTTTCGCAAGTCTCTAGCCTGGCTTTGTATAAACTGATACGCCTCATCCTCGCTTAGCCCTTTTTCTGACATCAGCTTCCCTTTGGCTTTATCTAACAGCTTACGTGTCTCAAGCGCCACATAAAGCTTGGCTCCAGTTTCTTTGAGTTTCGATGTTTCTGCAAACCGTTTGACCGCCACAGAAATAGCCGCTTTTAAGGCCCCATCATTGACAGGTTTGACTAAATAGCCCTGGATCGGTAGTTCAGTCGCTTTTTCGATAAGGTCATCATCACTGTAGGCTGTGAGCAAGATGATCGGCATAGGCTGGCTTTTAGCCAGGGCTTTGGCGGCTTGTATTCCATCAGTAAATGGCATGCGAATGTCAAAAATCGCCATATCGGGCTGATGAGCGCGGGCCATTTGCAACGCTTCCCGGCCGTTGTTCGCTGCAATGACGCTATGCCCCATTTCGTTGAGCATTTGCTTAAGCCCCATTCGGATTATTGATTCATCATCTGCAATTAAAATATTCATCAGCTTTTCTACCTAAATTTGTACAGCCGATCATACCGGAGGGCAAAAGGATTCCCAATGGAGCTTTTACCAGAATTGAAGGCAACCGTTTTTCACACTTTTACCAAAGAAGCATGATTTTTAGGCCAATGAGCGTGAAAATTGAAGAATTACTTCAGTTCCGGGGTGTGCAGGCTGAAAGGTAACGGTCCCTTTTAAATCTTCGGCCGACAGAGTTTCAACCAATTCCAGCCCTAAATTCCGACCCATCTTTTCTGGCAGCCCAATCCCATCATCCCGAACTGAAATAAAAATATCTTGAGCCGAGTGGCTAATCGTGATCTGAATCGTGCCGTCTTTTCGACCTGCAAAGCCGTGTTCAATCGCATTTTGAATCAGCTCATTCACAACCAAAGCGACAATCGTTGCTAAACGACTGGGAAGAGCCAAATCTTCACCTGAAACAGTAATTGAAATATTTTGTTCCGGCGCAGTCATGACGCCAGCTACGAGCCGTTTAAAGACATCCTGTACGTCAACAAGTTTAAAGCCACGCTCGGACAACACCTCGTGGACAGTAGCAATCGACTGGATACGTGAGATCGACATCTCAAGCACTTCACGCGTTGACCAACGATCAGCCTCGCCCATTTGCAGGCGCATGAGCATGGCAACTGTCTGCAAATTATTTTTGATACGGTGGTGCATCTCTTTAACGACGGCCGCATTTGTAATCAGTTGCGCATTTTCAATCGCTAGTGCGGTCTGGTTTGCCAACGTGGCAAAAAGAGATTTCTGCTCTTTTGTAAATGTTGTCCGCTTCTTTGTATAACAAGCGAGCACCCCAATCACATGATCACGTACGCTCAACGGCTCAGCCAGCATAGAAACAAGCCCATCGGTTTGAGCCAATTCTCGAGACGCATATCGCTCGTCTGTCTGCACATTTGCCACTGTAATTGATCGGCCGGTTCTGACCACTTCTCCCATGATTCCCTGCTCAAGCCTAAGCGGCTCACGCCGTTGATAGTTGGCGTTGTATCGCCTTGCCGAGCGTAGTTCTAGAAATTGGCGACTCTCATCGATCAAAAATATCGTGCAGACAGACGCGCGTAACATACGCGAAGCCATATCGGTCACAACATCAAGCATATCGTCTAAATATTGGGGAGAAGTAACTGCCTCGCTCACTTGGGCCAGCCCTTGCAGTTCATTCAGCTGGCGTTTTTGTTGGTCAAAAAGCTGAGTTCGGTAGAGCACCCCGGCCGCCAAATCACCGATCAACGAGACAAGATCAATCTCATCTTGTGAAAACTCATGCGTTTCAAGTGTTTGCACATTGAGCGCCCCAATTGTTTCTTCTTCATCCCCTTCTCCTAAAGTCAATGGGACCGCCAAAAGCGATTTAAAGATCATTTCGCCCGCCCCAACGACTCGCTTGAAAAAAGGGTTTTGCTGCGCTTCTGATGAATAGATCGGCCGACGTTCTTGCACAGCCTGTCCCGTCATTCCTTGCCCGATTTGGAGCGTACCGCGCCCTAACGCATCTTCGTTTAGCCCGGTACTCGCTTGCAGGCGCAACGTCTTTTGATCGGGATCAAGCAGATAGATTGAACAGGAATCTACAGCAAGAACTTCTGTTGTTTTTTGGCTGATTAAATTAAGGGTGGTGGCAAGGTCACCCGCTTTGTTTAAGGCACCCGCGATTTGGCGCAGTGGAATAATCATGACTCTTATTTAGACAAATTGAACTTAAGCGCCTGGCATTTTTAAGGTTGCATCGATCCCTTTGTACTGAAACCAAGCCATCAAATATTTAAGCTGACGCATCGCCTCATGGCGGGTCCATAGTTTATTCAGATCAGGATTGAATTTCATCATAGAATTAAAGGCTTTAAACGGCATTTTGGCCGCTGCCGCTTGCGCGACTTCTACCCGCATCCGGCCGTCTTCAACCATGTCAATAAAATCGATCAGAAATTTATAGCGTGCTTTGCGTGGAATCTCTTCAACCGCTAAGAAACGATCTGGGTCTTCACGAAACACATCAAGAAAGTCGCTCGTTTCACCCAATCCTTTCTCTTCTGTCGAGAAAGGGTGGAATGCGCCAGTCTGCCGATCAACATACCAGGTGATCGTTTCATCTTTATTTTGAACCGCACGAAGGATATCTGTTGCGAGTATTTGAATCATAAATTGTTTTGTTTTGCTACGAATTAAGAATTTTAGGCTTGCTATTTTCCCCGAACTTTGGAACAATGTTACGCAGGAATTTAATTATGTTCTTTTTTCGATGTTAGAGCCAATCTACTTATACCTTTCCTGCTTCGCCTGAAGCAGCCGTTTTCGTTATCTTAAATAAAAAAGCGAAAACAAATTTCATCGAAAACATTCTCACCTATCAAAAATATATAATAAAAGATTGATCTTAAAAGTTTTTGCTTTGCATTTGCCATAAACTTTGCTGAATAAAACACTTGCTCAATCTCAACAAAACAAAGCTATGACACTGCGTATTACCAACGTTCTAACCCGAAAAAAAGAAGAATTCAAGCCGATTCATGAAGGCAAGGTCAACATGTATGTGTGTGGACCCACCGTTTATGATTGGTCCCATTTAGGCCACGCCAAAACCTATGTCGCATTTGACGTCGTTGTCCGCTACCTGCGTCATGTTGGCTACGACGTGCTCTATGTACAGAACATCACGGATGTGGGCCACTTGGTTGGCGATGCTGAAGAAGGTGAAGACAAGATCCAGAAGAAGGCTCGCACCGACTCTGTGACTCCGATGCAGATTGTTGAGACGTATACAAAAGGGTATTTCGATAACATGGATGCGTTAGGGCTTTTACGGCCGGACATCTCTCCTCGGGCCAGTGGTCACATTCCAGAGCAAATCGAGATGATTCTTGACCTTATCGAAAAAGGGCATGCGTATGAGTCGAATGGCTCAGTCTATTTTGATGTGACATCAGATCCTAATTATGGGCAGCTCAGCGGCCGTAAGTTAGAAGAGCAAGAGGATGGGGCACGTGTTGAAGTCAACAGTGACAAGCGGCACCCGGCCGATTTTGCCCTTTGGAAATTGGCTGACCCTGAGCATTTGCTCAAATGGAACAGTCCTTGGGGGATGGGATTCCCAGGCTGGCACATCGAATGTTCTGCGATGGCAAAAAAATATCTTGGAGCAAACTTTGATATTCACGGTGGCGGCCGGGACAATATTTTCCCACACAATGAATGTGAAATCGCACAAAGTGAGTGCTCAAATGGGGAAACGTTCGCCAATTACTGGATGCTGACCGGCACATTAACGCTCGATGGGGTGAAAATGTCAAAGTCACTCGGAAATGGGGTCACCTTAAATGACGCACTTTACGAACGTAATTGGCAGCCAGAAGCGTTACGCATGTTCATTTTGACCAGCCACTATGCTGGCCCGATTGACTTCTCAGAAGAGGCGGTTACGGCCGCAACCAAAGGGTGGCAACGGATTGTCAGTGCGGTGAACTTGACTCGGACTCAGCTGGCACAGGCAGCTGATGGAGACATCTCTGTAGATGTCCAAACACTGATCGATAAAACCAAAGCTGGCTTTGAAGAGAAGATGAACGACGACTTCAATACACCAGCCGCAATGGCCATCCTGCAAGATTTCACCCGTGCAGTGAATACTCTGCTCAATGGTGATGAACCGCTTTCAACCGGATCGTTATCTGCGATCGAAGAGGCTTACACCACGCTGGGTGGTGACGTGTTGGGCATTATTCCATCAGGGGCTGTGGCAGCAGCCGGTGGTGCTGACAAAATGGATGGCGTCATGCAGTTAGTGATTGAATTGCGTGCCTTGGCTCGCCAGAATAAAGATTGGGGCACGGCCGATAAAATCCGCGATGGGTTAAAAGAGCTTGAAATTGCGCTCGAAGATCGGCCAGATGGCACAATCTGGAAAGGATAACAGCAGCGGCCTACAGCCGAATGATCAGTAAATCTAGCCGCTCATTGACTTTGTTAATGAGCGGTTTTTATTTTCAATACGTTAAAAATTGCGTATCAAGCCATCTAGCTGTACTGTTATCATAATTCAAAAGCGATGGAGAATGTGAGATGAGTGAAATGGCAATGACGCCGACCAGCGGTGAAAAAATGCGAGCCTGGGCCGTACATGCATTTACAGCAACCGGAGCCGTTTGGGGGCTATTGGCCCTGTTTGCGGCCGTCAATCAACAGTGGCAGATGGTTTTTGTTTGGATGATTGTTGGCGTTTTTGTCGATGCTGTAGACGGCTTTTTTGCCCGCCGGGCCAATGTCAAAAAAGTGCTCCCCGATTTCGATGGGGCTTTGCTTGACAATGTCATCGATTATTTTACCTATGTACTGTTGCCCGGTGCGATGATTTATTTGCACCCAACCCTTTTGCCCAACCTTGGCTGGGCAACCTTTGGGGCAGGTGTTATGGGGATGACATCAGCCTATCAATTTTGCCGTACTGATGCGAAAACAGAAGATCATACATTTTTAGGGTTCCCGTCTTATTGGAACATTTTGGTCATGTATCTGATTCTAATCGAACCAAATCCATGGATGAGCCTGTTTTGGATTGTGTTCTGTGGCGTTCTCGTGTTTATCCCCATTAAATATGCATACCCCTCTCGGATGATTCGCTTTCAAACACCGACATTGGCACTGTCTTATGTTTGGGCCTTTATGTTGGCTGTTGTCATTTTCATGTATCCAAATCATCCGATCTGGCTTGTGTGGGCATCCTTGCTTTACGGCGTTTACTATGTGGGCATCAGCCTTTACATGATGTTTAGATAACGATGCAAGAGAAGCGCGTTGTCGATAAAACGATGACCTTTTTGGCTGCAAATTTATGGGGAGCCGTTTTAGCCGTAGCTATTACACCACTGTTTTTTGCAGTTTTT
>JBGCDP010000236.1:0-8927 GCA_045105475.1 Anaerolineae bacterium | reverse complement strand
CCCCTTTGCCTGTTCAGACTCTACAAATAGGCGTCCTTGGAGTGCGCTGGCAAGGTTTTGGCTAATCGCTAAGCCAAGCCCTAACCCATCAAATCTTCGATTGTATTCGTTTTCAACTTGTTGAAATGGGTTGAAAATCTGCCCCAGAGATTCGGCCGAAATTCCCACACCGGTGTCTTGAACTGCAAAGATCATCTCATTTTCTTGAACATAACTTCGAAGTTCAATCGAGCCATTTTGCGTAAACTTATTCGCGTTTTTAAGTAAATTAATCACAATCTGCTTGAACTTTTGCCGATCAGTTACAAGAGTCGGCACATTTTCATCAAATTGCAGTGTCAACAAATTATTCTGCTGACTAATTTCTGATCGAAATAAAAGAGCCACTTCATCAAACACTGAAGCTACATCAACTTCCTGCAAGTTGAGTTGAACACCTTCTGGATCTATTTTTGTAACCTCTAAAATTGAAACGAGAATATCTAGCAAATTTATAGCCGATCTGCGAATTTTTTCTGCGTCCTGTTGTGTTTCGTCATCATTATCTTCAGCAATAATTTCACTATAGCCAATGATCACATTAAGTGGCGTACGCAGCTCATGGCTCATTTGAGCCAAAAATGTAGATTTAGCACGGTTGGCTATTTC
Organism: Anaerolineae bacterium; assembly: GCA_045105475.1. Classification (GTDB taxonomy): domain Bacteria; phylum Chloroflexota; class Anaerolineae; order Promineifilales; family Promineifilaceae; genus WTJY01. The sequence continues at coordinate 8,279 of JBGCDP010000236.1, read as the reverse complement.
GGCAACTGATTTTGCAGCCAATGCTTTGTCTTTAGCGACTTGTAATTTTAAATTTGCTGCCAGTAAATTTTGCAGGGCTACCTGAAGCATCATCACCATAAACAGGATCATAAATATGATAAATACTGTTTTTGAGATCAAGCTAAAAGGTTCTTCTCTAGATGCATAAAATCCGCCTCGTTCAAAAACAAATAATATAAGCACCCAAACGATAAGCAGCACACCCACACCAACAATCTTAGTTGGCTTATCGCGAAAGGCGATGCCAATCATCAGCAATATGGGATAAATCGCCTGCAAACCAGCATCGTTAATGCCGAAGTTAAACGTTGTTCCTATGATCAGAGCGCATAAAGCACCAACGCTAAGAATTCCGAATAAATCATCTGTTTCACTCGTGTTAAAGCGAAACAGAACAAAAATATCAGCCAAGAAAACTGCCCCCGAGGTCGCAACATTTACCCAATTTCCATCTAAAATAGAGAGTATGCAAAAGAGAACACAACCCACTCCACCCAAAATATAAAGTGCGAGCGAAATTTGTCGAATAGGTGACTGTTGGTTTAGGAATTGGGTTAAAGATACGGTCAACTGTCTCATCGAATCTCCTATTAGACAGCCTCTTCGCTAGATGCCGAAGAACTGTCAATCTAATCTACCTGACAAACATACCCGCCTAAATAGAGAGATGGTCTTAATCTCATAAACTTTGCAAGGTTTAGATGCTGATTAGCGTTTTGCAATTTGGAACCTTACTATAAAATCCGGGGACATTATTTTTGGGAAACATATGAATACGAACATTCTTCAGAGACTTCAAGCCATTGTTGGAACAGAAAATGCCTCGATCGCTCAAGCTGATCGAGCTTTACATGCCCAAGACCAATCAAGTCAGCCGGCCGTCATGCCAGATTATGTCGTGTGGCCCAACAGCACCGCTGAAGTTAGCGCAATCGTTAAGGTTGCGGCCGCTCACAGCATCCCGATTACCGCATGGGGTGCGGGCACCAGCCTTGAAGGTCATTCGATTCCGCTTCAAAAAGGGATTTCGCTGAACTTCCAACGCATGAACCATGTGGTCGAAGTTCATGCTGAAGATTTTCAGGTTACAGTGCAACCCGGCATTTTCCGTAAAGAACTTGAAGCTCATTTGGCTAAGTTTGGCCTCATGTTTGCACCAGACCCCGGCGCCAATGCAAGTATCGGTGGAATGATCGCAAATAATGCGGCCGGAATTCGAACAGTGAAATATGGCGCTACGAAAGATAATGTGCTAGCTCTTGAATTGGTTTTGGCCAATGGGGACGTCGTTAAAACCGGCTCACGCTCAGTCAAACAATCGGCCGGATATGATTTAACCCGTTTGATTGTTGGCTCTGAAGGGACTTTGGCATTGGTCACCGAAGCCACACTCAAGCTAGTTCCTATCCCGGAACATTTCAGTACAGCGACAGTTGCATTCCCATCGGTAGACGCCACGGCCGAAGCCGTATACGGCATTATGGGCAGCGGCTTGGAGCCGGCCGCCCTCGAAATGTTACACCCAACCAACATAGAATGGATGAATGAAGATGCAGGACTAGATATGGTTGTTGCCCCTTCCTTAATGATGGAATTTAGCGGCGCAAGTGAAATCGCGGTGACCGAAGCGATAAACATGGCGCAAGAGATTTGTGCGGACGCTGGGAGCTTAGGGTTTTCAGGCGGCATCGGCCGAGATACACGTAAAGCGATGTGGGAGCTACGGCACAGCCTGCGCGAGAGATCTGTTCGAACGTTCCCTGGCCATCATTGGATGCTCGTAGACGTCGCAGTCCCGATCTCAAAGTTTCCTGAGCTAGTCGCTTACTGCCAAAACGAAATCGACAAGTCCGGCTTCGACGGCCGTATTATCGGGCACGCTGGCGATGGTAATATGCATGCCGGCATCCACTTTCTTCCAGACGACACTGAAGCCAAGGGCAGAGCCGCACAGCTTGGGACGGTCATCGTAAATCGTGCACTTGAGTTAGGCGGCACCTGCACAGGTGAACACGGAATCGGCATTGGCAAGCAGAAATATTTAATCCAAGAGCATGGCGAAACCGCTTTGGAAATGATGCGTATCATTAAGCAATCGCTTGATCCAAACAATCTGCTCAATCCAGGCAAAGTCGTCCCCATTTAGCGGATTAACAATTCGTCAGTACGCTAATGGCCTCACCCAACACTCGGTAAACTCCCAAGTTGGTGAACCATTAATGACTAATCTAAAATCAAAACAGCTTGTAGCCGCGCCTCTTCTGACTGAACCCATCCCGGTCATGATTCGCAAAATCGGCATCCCCGTCGGTATCGGCGCCTTTTTCAATACGATGTTCAACGTCGTCGATACGATTTATGGCGGCCTCATTTCAGATGAAGTTCTAGCAGCCTTATCGCTCTCATTTCCTATCGCATTCATCATTATCGCGCTGGGCTTTGGTCTATCGATTGGTGGCACCGCCCTCATCGGCAATGCATTAGGGAGCAACGATCGCAAGCTGGCTCAAGCTTTTGCTGTGCAAAGCGTTGCTTTCTCTATCTTTATTGGGCTCATTACAACCGCGATAATTTTACCTGTAGCTCCAGCCCTCCTCTCTTTTTTAGGCGCAACCGATCCAGCCTATCGACAATTAGCACTAAACTATATCAATCCGCTTTTTTATGGTGCGGTTTTCTTTTTGGTCGTCCAAGCTCTGTTTGCTAGCCTAAATGCTTTAGGCAACACGCTGCCCGGCCGGAATTTTCTAATTGCAGGATTCTTTTTAAACCTATTGCTCAATCCTTGGTTTATTTTTGGTGGCTTTGGCTTGCCCGCCATGGGTATTCAAGGGATTGCATGGGCGACTGTTTTGGTCCAATTTCTGGGCTGTATTTATGCAGCTTATGAATTATCAAAAGCGGGACTCGTCACCAGGGCAAGCCTAAAGCGAGATTGGGTGCCTCGCTTTGAAATGTTCGGCCGAATCGCCAAACAGGGCTTGCCCAACACCATCGACGTGCTTGGTGTTTCAGTTGGCTTTTTCATCCTTACCTATTACATCAGCCAGTTTGGTCAAAACTCAGTGGCAGCCTTTGGCGCAGCGTCCCGTATTGAACAGCTCGCACTCCTGCCAGTCTTAGGCATCAATACGGCCGTACTTGCGCTCGTTGCACAGAACAACGGCGCAGGGAACATTGGCCGGGTGCATGAAACGCTGCGAATCGGCATTCGCTTTGGGGCGATTCTCATGCTCAGCACCATGGTGATCGTTATCGCATTCGCCCGGCCGCTTATGATGATGTTTACAAGCGATCCTGAAATTATCCAAGTTGGGGTTGAATACATTCGCATCCGGTCATTCGGGCTAATTCCTAACGCCATCTTTTTTGCCGCGTCAAATACGTTACGGGGTCTTAAACGGCCGATGTGGCCCCTATTCTGGAGCATGATCCGCTTCGTTGTTTTACCGTGGCTGTTCATCGTTATATTTGTCACTTGGCAAGGATATGGGCTAACAGCTATTTGGGTCACATCAACAGCAGCATTTTTGATTGTGGCCATTGGCACATTGTTTACAGCCTATCGACTGTTACCTTCCCTCAACGACGTCAAACTTAAAACAGGTACCTAGCAGAGTTACATTGCAGGAAGAATCACCTTGAAAATAGCGCCGCCATCAGCATGATTGGCTGCAGAAATTTGACCACCCATCGCCTGACAATATTGCTTCGTAATGGCTAGCCCCAGCCCTGTACCTTCATATTTCCGATTATAGGCATTGTCTAATTGCAAGAACGGCTCAAATAGCTGATCGATATCCGCCTCGGGTATACCTATCCCTGTATCTCTAACCGAAAACTCAATTTCTTGTGCATCATTGATCAAGTCCACAGCGATGGTCACAGTGCCACCCTGAGTAAACTTACATGCATTGGAGACGAGGTTTAACAGAATTTGGCATAATTTTTGACGATCAGCGACCACACTGACTGCTTCTCCAGAATCGTCTTGCATGTGATGCAAATACACCTCTAAGCGATTCTGAGACTTGCTACAAAGCGGCCGGGCCGTAGTCACCACCTCATCAATCAGTTCCTGAATCGAAATCGGCTCAATATAAAACTCTTCCTCCCCTGCCTCGATCTTTGACAAATCTAAAATTGTATTAATCAAGCTCAACAAATGCTGACCCGATTTCCTAACACGGACTACATCTTCAACAGAGTCTTGATTGATAGTGCCCTCAACAAAATCTTCTTCCAACATATCTGTGTAACCGATAATGGCGTTTAAAGGGGTGCGCAACTCATGGCTCATTGTTGCCAAAAAAGTGCTTTTAGCCTGATTCGCCTTTTCAGCTTTGTTAAGTGCATCGGCCAGTTGAATCGTTCGTTTTTGCACCATCTCTTCAAGACCATCTTGAATGCTTTCGAGCTCGTCAGATCGTGTATTCAGCTCTACCAAGGTCACTCGGGTTCCCATCGTACAAAAAAGAACTGAAAAAAGAATAAGCATCAAGAGATCGAATCTTGGGATTGGATACTCTGTTACTCGCCAACCCAAAACCTCTTGAAAATATATAAAAATGATCGATAGGCAGGCGGTAGTCGAAAATAACAAAAGATGGCGCAGGCCAAGCAGATATCCACTCATAATAATTAAGACAAACACAAGGTAGAAAATAGGGCTGTAGAAACCCAATCCCAGTGTTTGCATGACCCACATGATAATTGCAAACGCGCCCCAAACAGAAGCCAAAACGATTTGAGGATAGTACTCTTTTTTAAGCCAGTAGATACCCATCAAGTGAAAAGCTGCAAAAATCTCAGCAATTAGAAATGTCGTTTTAGCATTGGGATTATTGCCGCCCACACCTGTTAAAATATTAATTCCATAGTAGAGTGCAAGAGACGTGGAGATTAGTAACCCAAATTGAAGAATTCTAGAGACAGCTTGAATTTGAGCATCTCGCATTCTTTTTCTTTTCGTTTTGAACATAGGTGTTTTAAATGGAACTACGCATCGGCAAAGCGGTAAAAACCGATTTATGGGAATCACATCATTGAATCAACAACTAATTGATACCAATGTAATCTTTCATTTCCTAACCCAAAACTGATGAATTCCGCAATTGGGAGCAAGATTTGAAACATCTACTAAAGGTTGAGAAGATCTTTGTTTTGGGAGATAGTTAAGGCAAGCCTAAAAATAACTATAAGTTTATAAGGTCAGGGACTCTAGCATGCAAAATTATCGCCCTAAAAAGGATCTAAGACACAAATGGCACGCACACTTACACACGCCCAACTTCTCCAGCTAAAACGCTGGAACACTCCTACCATCTACAATGGCTGGGAACAAATCACCAAACACGATATTGCACGCAGCGGGTTCAATATAGAAGAAACCCGCGACTTTATGCCCCAAATGGGGCCAATGGTAGGTTACGCCGTCACCGTTGTCATCGAGCCTGGCAATGCAGAACACAAGAAAAATGCCAAAGCTAATGCGGAATATGGTGCGTATGTTGCCAGCATACCCGGCCCAAAAATTGTTGTGGTTCAAGACTTAGATAAACCGCTTGTCTTAGGATCAATGTGGGGTGAAGTCAATAGCAATCGCCATCGAGCTTTGGGCTGCGTAGGTGCTATCGTGGATGGTGGAATTAGAGACGTAGACGAGATGACCAACGCTGGCTTTAAAGCTCTGGCTCAACGCTTATGCGTGGGCCATGCTCACGTCACTCCGGTCCGTTGGAATTGTGAGGTAGAGGTGTTTGGGACAAAAATCCAGCCCGGGCAGCTTATCCATGCGGATAAACACGGCTTTTTAGCCATTCCGCCTGAAGACGAAGCAGAGCTACTTGATGCTTCTGTTTTCATGGATCAAAACGAATGCAATACGGTTATTCCCGCCTCACGTGAAGCATTTGGCAAGTCGGCCGAACAAATCCTTGCTGAGCTTGGTGCGGCCGGTAAAGCGTTTGGTGCGGCCGCAAAAGAACGCTTCGGCAACAAAGGGGAATGGGGAGAATAATTATCGATTACATGCAAGCCATATCTCAATTTAAATCGCCTAATCAGCAGAAAAGCACGAATGAAAAATAACAATCAACCGTCTCCACTGCTAACAGAGCCGATCCCCTTCATGATCCGAAAAATCGGAATTCCGGTTTCAGTCGGGGCGATATTCAACACCATCTACAACGTTGTAGACACAATTTATGGCGGTCTAATTTCAGATCAGGCCCTAGCAGCCTTATCCCTATCATTCCCTATCTATTTTTTGATCATCGCCGTTGGGTTTGGTTTTGGTCAAGGTACAACAGCCCTAATCGGAAATTCATTGGGGAGAGGCGATGAAGAGCAAGCAAAACAGCGTGCGGTTCAAACCATCGTTTTCGGTGTCATTTCTTCGCTTTTACTGACAGTCGCAGTCATCTTATCAGCGCCCACACTTGTCGGCTGGATGGGCGCCACCGAACCTGAGTATCAGGCGATGGCCTTGGCCTATATCAATCCGATATTTTATGGTGCCATCTGCTTTATTACCCTGCAGATGGTTAACTCAGTCCTAAATGCTTTGGGCAACACGAAACCGGGTCGAAATGTACTCATTGCCGGATTCTTCCTTAACTTAGTGCTTGATCCATGGTTTATTTTTGGTGGATTCGGTCTCCCCGCTATGGGAATTGCGGGCATTGCATGGGCCACTGTTTTAACGCAGGGCTTGGGGTCACTCTATCTGCTTATCATCCTGTCACGCACAGACATGCTCACGGCCGAGAGCGTGCGTAAGTACTGGCTTCCAGATTGGGCCGTCTTTAAGCGCATTCTTGAACAAGGGCTACCATCAGCCCTCGACACCCTTGGCGTATCTTTAGGCTTTTTCATGCTAACTGTTTATGTCAGCCAATTTGGACAAAAAGCGGTTGCAGCATTTGGGGCTGGGTCACGTTTAGAACAAATTGCACTACTCCCACAGTTAGGGCTAAATATCGCAGTCGTTTCGCTTGTTGCCCGAAATAATGGGGCTAAGCAATATGACCGCGTTCAAGAAACATGGAGGACCGCTATGCTCTACGGGGCAGGCGTCATGCTCACCACAATGATTCTAGTCTCTTCATTCGCTCGGCCGCTGATGAGGCTGTTTACCAGCGATCCTGAAATCATTGATATCGGGACACAGGTTGTCCAAATTCGCAATTTGGGGCTTATCCCCAACGCCATCTTTTTTATGTCTTCCTCAGCCATGCGCGGCATTGAACGGCCGATAAAACCGCTCATCTTAAACATGATGCGCTTTCTAGGGCTACCGTGGCTATTTATCATCTTACTTGTTACACAGCTAGGGTATGGGCTCACTTCAATTTGGATATCATCAACTGCTGCATTTTTCATTGCGGCAGTTGCCATGTACTTTTTAGCCCGCCGCGAGCTACCAAAACCTGACTAAACGATTATGTCCCGTCCAAACATCCTTTTGATCGTCACTGACCAAGAATATGCCCATCAACCCTATCCACCTGGTTTTAGCCTGCCGAATCGGGAAAAACTGCGCCAACGAGGCATCAGCTTCGATAATTATCAAGTCACAACGACGTTGTGCACCCCTTCCCGTGCTTGTATGTACACCGGTCAGCATACACCGTTAACCGGCATGTGGGACAACGACAACATGAGCTATATCAGCAGTTTGTCTCCGGATATCCCCACACTTGGCCACATGTTGCGCGAGGCCGGCTATGTCACAGCCTATAAGGGCAAGTGGCACCTCAGCCAACAATCGTACGACCACACTTCGGCCGATGAAATGGAGCCTTACGGCTTTGCTGATTTCCAAACTTGGGGAAGTACGTTTGGTCTGCAAACAGAAGGGTCTCATCTTGACCGAAGAATTGGTCAAGATGCGGCTGATTGGATTTTGGAGAATGGGTCGGTCAATGATCAAGAACAGCCTTGGTTTTTAGCCGTCAACTTCATCAATCCCCATGACATCATGTTTTACAATATGGGGGAAGAGCATGAAGCAACGATGCTAAACATGGTTGCAGCGGCTGGAACCGACCTTTATCAGCAAGAGTGGGATGTAACGCTACCAGCTAGTTTTGGTGAAAATAGTGAAGAACATCCTGCCGGAGTTGAAGAGTTCAGGCAAGTCAATGGGCGCTTTCAAGGTCGTGTTCCCATTGAAAATACAAAAGATTGGCAACATCACTATGATGCTATGATTGAATTTGCTAAACACTACCATAGCCAGCAATTAATTTTATCTG
>JBGCDP010000235.1:0-10111 GCA_045105475.1 Anaerolineae bacterium | reverse complement strand
TTCGTGGCAGCTGACGGCCGGACGGTTTGTGGCAATACAAAATGCTTTGCCCGATTTAAAGCTTGTAGATTGCAGCACGTTAGTTTCCGCACAACGCGTCATCAAATCACCGGCCGAAATCGGGTATCAGCGTTTGGCAGGAAAAGCGGCCGAAGCTGGTATGCAGGCTGCCATCGAAACAGCCATACCTGGCAATAGTGAACGCGTGATGGCCGCCGCCATCAGTGAGGCGATGATTCTGGCTGGCAGTGATCGGCCGGGGCCGGGAGTACTTTCAACCGGGGAGCGAGCTTTTCATTTGCACGGTGGGTACAGCGATCGAATTTTAAAAGCAGGCGATCATGTGCAGGTCGAAACAACGCCCAACGTGCGCTACTACCACGCCCGTTTTATGCGGCCGATCAAAGCGGGGCATGCTAGCCAAGAAGACCATGATCTCGTGTCTCAATTGGCTGATATTCAAGATCAAGCTTTGGCCGAAATCGGGCCGGGGGTACATGTCTCGATCCCTGATAAGCTTTATCGTGATGGGGTTTTGCAGGCCGGGCTAGCAGAAAGTTATACCAATAAAACTTTTTATTCTGTTGGGTTGATGTTTGATCCCACAAGCGGTGAACCATTGGAAGCCACGGCTGTGTCTGACTGGGAATTTCAGGCCGGAATGGTGCTACACACTTACGTTTTGGCGCGTGGATTTGGCATTTCTGAAACAATCACCGTAGATCAGACCGGAATAGAAAGGCTAACCAATTTCCCACGCAAGCTTTTTGTGGCCAACTAAGTAAAACAGACCATCAAGACCATAAGATGGCTGTTTAAGGGACCTACAAACTGCTTGGTTTTGTCGTCCTTAACTGGGTGGTTGAAGGATGAAATGCTAAGCTTAGGCGAATAGTGTTTATGGATATTGTGGTTTCGGTTCTAGCCGCGGCCGCATTTATTTTAATTTGGCTAAATGGGAAATAAAATGTTAACAGATGAAAGTTTTGGGAATGTCATGAGCCACATCGACAAGCATGAACAAGTTTATCTTGATCGACTTATTGAATATCTGCGTCAGCCAAGTATTAGCGCCCAAGGTATTGGCATACAAGAGGTCGCTGATATTTTAACCGCTTGGTTAACGGATCTTGGCTTTGAAGCAGAGCAAAAGCAAACGGCCGGTTGGCCGATGGTACTCGGCCGACGGGTGGAAGATCCAGCTTTGCCGACAGTCATGCTATATGGTCATTATGACGTGCAACCACCCGATCCTCTCGAGCTTTGGGATTCACCCCCATTTGAACCCACCATTCGCGATGGGCGGCTTTACGCGCGTGGGGTTGGCGACAACAAAGGGCAGCATACGGCACATCTGTTCGCAATCGAATCACTTTTGGCCGTGAATGGAAAACTCCCATGTAACATCATCTTTCTGCTAGAAGGGGAAGAAGAAGTTGGCAGCCCTCACATCGATGAATTCATCAAAAAGCATAAAGAAGAGCTCGATGCAGATCTTGTCATCATTTCAGATGGGCCAGTTGAACAAGATGGCGCTTCAACGATTGAATTTGGTGTGCGTGGCGTCATCTCATTTGAGCTAAGCGCGAAAGGAGCTAACCAAGATCTCCACTCGGGCAACTGGGGCGGAGTCGTCCCCAACCCGCTCTGGACACTTGTCCAGCTCTTGGCCACAATGAAAAATGATCAGGGACATATCACGATTGATGGGTTTTATGACGATGTGGCTGAGCCAACCGATCTTGAAAAAGAAGCTTTAGCCAACCTTCCAATCGATGAAGCGGAGGTTAAGCGCACCCTTGACCTAACTCAATTTGATGTCCCACTTGAACGTGGGTATTACGAGCGTCTGGCCACTTGGCCAACCCTAACCATTAATGGGTTCCATGGTGGATATGGCGGTTCGGGCAGCAAGACTGTGTTGCCATGCGAGGGGATGGTTAAGTGTGACATTCGGTTGGTTGCAGACCAATCGGCTGAGGATATTTGCCAAAAAGTTGCCGCTCATGTCGAAAAACATGCACCTGATGTCGAATTAATATGGCAAGGAACGATGGACCCATCAAAGACCCCAATCGACTCTCAGTACACACAACCGATTGTTGAAGCAATGACGATGGTTGAAGGTATCAAGCCACAGTTTCGGCCGGCAATGGGAGGCAGTCTGCCCAACTATGTCTTTACCAAGACGCTCGGGCTGCATACGTTTGTGATCCCATATGCAAATGCCGATGAGGCGAATCATGCACCAAACGAAAACATGGAAGTTTGGCGGATCAAAAATGGGATTAAGTTAAGCAGCAGCATTTTGCTTCATCTTGGCAATCAATAAATATAGTTTTGTTGCACAACAGAGGGAGCAACTAACTAAGCAAACATTGTGTCTATCGATTTAAGCGGATGATGTCACGTTCAAGAGCCACGGTAACGGCCGCAGTGCGGTCATCAACACCCAATTTGCCGAAAATATGGATCAGATGGGTTTTGACGGTAGCGGTACTGATGTGCAACTGTTTGGCGATTTCCCGATTGCTACCCCCTTTAGAAACCAGCTCGAGCACCTCGATTTCCCGGCCGCTCAGCTTTTCTTCGGCCGGGGCGCGCATACGGCCCATCAGGCGGGCCGCTACAGCTGGAGCCAATACGCTTTCCCCTTTTGCTACCGCGTGAATGGCTCTAAACAGCTCATCGCGTGGCGTATCTTTTAGCAAGTAGCCGGTCGCGCCCGCTTCGATAGCCCGCACAATATCGCGGTCTGAATCGAATGTGGTCAGCACCAAAATATGTGGGGCATCTTTTTTAGCCGTAATTTCTTCGATAGCGGTCACGCCATCCCCACCCGGCATACGCAGATCCATCAGAATCACATCCGGCCGGAGTTCCGTTGCCATACGAACCGCATCGACCCCATTCTCAGCTTCCCCAACCACATCGAACCCGCCATGGGCCGTTAGAATCCCATCCATTCCAGCCCGTACAACCGGATGATCGTCCACCAATAACACTTTAATTGCCGTCATATTTTTATCCCAAATTTTTTAGGCTTGACGTACCGGCAAAATAGCCGTCAACGTTGTGCCTTCATTTTTTATCGATTCGATGTGTAATTCACCGCCAGAGCTCTCGACCCGCTCGCGCATGCTGGTTAGGCCAAATCCGCCGTCTTTGAATTGATCAGGATCAATCTCATCATCGGCCGTTGTTTCACCCGCAAAACCGACACCATTATCTTCAATATCTAAAACCAGTTGATCGCCGATCCACGAAACGGTCACCTGTACTGATGTGGCCTGAGCATGCTTCGCGATGTTGGCCAACCCTTCCTGGGTTACCCGCAAAACGGTTAACTCCGTTTCTGGATGGATCGGGCCAGCCGTGCCACTCTCACTGAGATCACTTGAAACCCCACTCTGCATCGACCAACGCTCGAGCAAACTACGCAGCGCATCGGCCGGTCCTTGACTATCCTCAAGTATATCGGGGCGTAAATCATGGACCACTTCGCGCGCCTGCCTCAACCCTTCACGCGCCATCTCTTGTGCTTGCTTCAGGTGGAAACTTGCCTTCTGCGGATCGCCTGACTGCACTTCATCGGCCGCTTCTAAGTGCATAATGACGCCGATATACCCTTGGGCTAGCGTGTCATGAATGTCACGCGATAGTCGGCCGCGCTCTTCCAAAACCCCTTCACGCCGCTCGGCCGAAACCAGTTCAGCTTGGGCCGCTTGCAAATCAAGCAGCAGTCTGCGTTTTTCTTCACGGTCACTGATGATATTGTAAATCCATAATCCAAACAGATAGGCGATGGTGCTTAACACCACAAAAATCCCTAAGTTTAGAAAAGTAAATCCGAAAAATTCAATCTGCTGAAGCAATACGCCAAAGAACAGAAGCATGTCCAACCCAAGAGCGAGCCGTCGCTCTAAATTCAAGTGGACATGAACAAAGACACTAAAAAGATGAATAAGCCAATAGGGGGAACTGAATACAAGTGCAACCCACAAAATGACCTGAACTGTGTATAAAACCAAATAGAGCGTTGATCGCTCTGCGGCCGACATCGATTGCCGTTTGCCCCAAACAACCGCAACCTGTGTTATCGCCATCACCCCAGCCAGTAATATCATCTGATAGGCGGCTTGGCTTGTTGCGGTTTGAACAGACCCGATCAAACTGACTATAAAAGTTAAAGCCCAAATCACTTGCCATATTTGCCCCCAGCCTGTATTGGTACTGGTTGGTGTTTCTGGTTGATTTTCGTTGAGTCTTGTGTCTACCATCAGCTTAAAAAACGGGTGAAATAGATGAGATTGTTCTTTGGGTTATAGGGGAATAAAAGAAATAAAATAACGTGGCAGATTGTAATCTGCCACGTTATTAATTGAGATTAACTATACCATCTTGCCATATTTAAAGATTAAGCAGCTTGAACCTGCACACCATCTTTAATTTGGTCACCGTTGTCACCATTGCGAATCGCTAGAACCAATGATCCTAGAACCAAGATGTAGCTAGCGAAGGCGAAGATGCCACCGACCAATGGAAGGGTAATTAAGATAGCTGCGGCTGCAACCGCACCCAAAATTCCGATCATTCCTTGTTCAGTAAAACGACTGCCAACCCAATATCCGATAACGATAGGGCTAACGACCCAGAGTAATGCCAAACTGCTAAAGGCTGTAAAAGAGAGAGCCAAAGCTGCTCCAAATCCGAAGAACAAGCCGATCACGATGGTTGTGAAAAAGAATACCGCAGGAGCTAATACGAAGAGTACCAATCCCCAACCGGCCGACTTGCCTAAGTCTTTATTCAATACAGTTACTGAGCGATCCATAAAGCGAGGCATAAATTTAAACAGTAACCAAGCGATGGCAACATACCCGATCACGGCCATGATTGTTCGCCAAATCCAGTTGCCAAACAACCCAAAAGCCGAGGGGGCTTCAAATTCTGTACTGGCTTCAAAGTTACTTTCAAAATGCTCAGATGAGCTAGCAACACGACCAGCGGCCGCAATCGGTTCAGGGGTGGCATATGACAATTTTCCGCCGATTTTAGCCGATTCGCTAAAGCTTAAGCTTTCAGTACCAACAAAAGCATCGTTGCCTATGACGCCATTAATCTTGACGTTACCAGAGCCAACCATCAGGTCACCACGAATGTCTCCGTCAATGGTGACAAAACCGGCCCCGATACGAACATCATCGGCCGAACCTGTTAAAATGAACTCACGACCAGCGGCAAAAACATCACCAGCCACATTGCCAGAAATAACTACCATATCGCCACCAGCAAACACATTGCCAGAGACATTTCCGTTAATAGTGACATCGTTGCCACTCACAAACAGGTCGCCATCGATGTCACCGTCAATGGTGGCAGTATTGGCGGAAACAAACAGGTCATCGTTGAGCGTTTCACCAGCTGCGAGTGTGTAATTGTCTTCAGTTTTAAAATCAGCGGCTTCGGCCGATCCACTCGTCAAGCCAAACAAAACAATTGCTAAAAACAGTCCGATTAAAGTACGTCCTAAAATTTTCATTTTTACCTCCCGGGTAAAGCACTAAACCATTTTCTATCTTAGATCCCGTTCGAGCAATTACTCACGGCCGTTTATTTCAATTCAATGATTTAGAATATTTAAACTTATAGCCACAGTCTAAAATGATTAAGGAGAATTGTGATCCATCGGGAGATGTGTCAAGTAGGTGATGTAGGTTGAAACTTATATCAACCATATGGTTGATAGGCGAGCGGCCCAGACCGATGTTAAGGCCTGTCTGGGCTCTATGAACGCTTATTTTCGTTTAAGGTGAAGTCAAATTCACACGTTAGCTTCTTTAAGAACGGTGTCATCTGACAGATGACACCGCTCTAAGTCTATTTCAATATCAAGGGCAAAAAGATCGCTTCATCAAGTGGTATAGCTGGGGTGGGAATAGGAGTTGAGGTTGCTACAGGGGTTGGCGTTGCCGGGACAGGGGTCACTTCAATCGCATCTACAAAGGGATCTGCAAATTTCGGGTCGCCAAGAAATGTTGGATCGGTCAATGTGTTTAGAAATGCGATGAGATCAGCCCGATCACCGCCGTCTAAATTGAGGCGGCGGGGGTTCCCGTTTGGCGTCTGCAAAATCGGGTCAAGGTTTGGATGATCTTGGATGCCGTTATCATAAAACTGTAGCACCTGCTCAAGGGTCTCAAAACGGCCGTCATGCATATACGGGCCGGTTAAAGCGATATTCCGCAGAGATGGGGTTTTAAATTTCCCATTATCAGCCGCGTTGCCGTTAGCTCCACCTACCCCATTGTCGTCATTATTCCCATCATCAACCCCGTTGTTGCGCGGCTCGTCGGCCACCTGCACTTCAGTTGTATGGCAACGACCACATGTGGCTCGACCATCGAACAGCTCACGGCCGCGCTCTTCGGCCGCCGTAAAGTTATCGAAATTGCTTTGTTCTCCCACATCAAATTTCGATTGATAAGAGACCATCGACCGGACAAACTGCGCCAGTGCCAGCGAAATACGCTCATCTGTAATCGTTTCGTCTCCAAACGCATCTTCAAACAGCGGCCCATAATAGTCAGTTGCTGCCAACTTTGTTTTGAGGGTGTCGAGGTCCATTCCCATTTCAACAGTGTCCTGAATCGGCATCAGCACCTGATCTTCTAAAGTCGCAGCCCGCTCGTCCCAAAAGAAAGCCCCATTATTGTAATAACGGGCATTGGCCAACCCCATCGAATTCCGGCCGGTTAGCCCTCCGTCAAACCCAACGCTCAACGGCCGAGGGTCTGAAAAACCAGCCTCAGCCTGATGGCAAGATGCGCAAGAGGTGGTGTCATTGGCTGAGAGCTTTACATCGTAAAACAAAACCCGGCCGAGCGTTGCACCTGCATCGGTCACCGGATTGTTGTTGGGCGTATTATCGGTGTTATCGACACGCCCACGCTCGAAATAATTGGGCAGATCAGGGTTAGCATAGTTGTAATGGGTTGCAGGCAGTTGAGGCACCTGCTCCGTCACTTGCCCCATTACGTCTCTAGAAGAAAAGAGCAGCGCCCCACAGGTAGCAATGCCTGCAAACAATATCAATAAAAAACCAGCTTTTTGAGTCATCGACTTCATATTTCACCCCGAAATTAGATTCGCTGCTGAGGTTTACTCAAGCGGCAACCTAACACAGCAATATGCCGGTTACAGTAGTTGAAGGTTATTTAGAATTAGTTAAGCTGGTTTGTGAAGTTGTTTACACGGGTCTGCAGGCGATTCGCTTTTGATGTTCAAGGGGGCAGCCCCTTTATTCGGCCGGGCCGGATATTGGAGCCCCGCAAAAAATCCCGGTATCGGGTAAAAGATTTGGATAAGTCCGGCCGATATTTTTTGCCAACTGCGCCACTTAATAATGCCGGATAAAACTTGGCGTATCCCCTGATCAAAAATCCACTCGCTTAGTAAATAGATACCACCCAGATCTCCATTTTTCAAGTAGCGTGATGCAACCGCCCCAGCACCAAATGCATAGTTTCTCTGTGTCGCTTTAACACCACCCCAACTGCGCCACTGCTTATGACTTAACCCCATGGCTGGCTCGTAAAGAATCGTGCCGTTTTTAGCCAAAATACGATACCCGATATCCCGTTCTGGCCATGATCGCAAAGGGCCACCAATGCCCAACAAAGGATCAAAGCCATCAACCGACTCAAGCGTCGAACGGCGAAAAGCCATGTTGGCCCCGTGTCCAAAGTTAAGCTTAAACTGATTCCCGTGAAACAGCTCTCTAGCAGGGTCATCTTTGACAGCGATTTTAATACCGTCGGTTACATTTTCCCCTGCCAACCCAAACGATTGGTCAATCACCCGGCCGAATACGGCATCGATCTCGTCATCTTCAAAGGCTTGCATCATCGCCTCTAGCCAGTCAGCTGCAACGAGACAATCATCATCTGTAAACGCAACGAAAGGAGCACTCCCCAACGCAATCCCGTGATTTCGAGCGACATTGGAGCCTTTCTTCGAAGAGTGGATGTAATTGAGTCGTGGGTCAGTCAAAAATGGCGAGACAGCGTTTTCGGTACGCTCGTCGGCCGATTGGTCGATGATCCAAATTGCAATATTGGTTTGCTTCAATGCCAACAAACTCTCTATCGTTTCTAAAATCAAGTCTCCTCGATTACGAGTTGGCACTACAATGTCAATGTTAGGTTTCATAAGTTATATTGAATAGGTGCAAATGATTGGGCCGAATATGCAGACATTGACCCAACCCAAGAATAACCAAACTTTAGGGCAAAGCTTCCGTGCATATTGAAACAAACTTTACACATCCCAGTTTTGCATAGTTTGCCTGCTTTATTCCCCTGACTTTTGTCCCGTTTTATTGAGAATTGCCGAATAGAAAGGCGTGAGGTAAGCTTTTCTAGCTAAAGAGTGTGGTAACAAATGCTGCAAAAAGTTTTGGGGACCAACGGGCTGGATGACTGTGGAAAAGAATAATGAGTTTCGCATCAACTTGCTAGGACCTTGGCAAGTGACAAAAAATGGTGAGCCACTCACCGATTTTAGGGGTGATTCCGTTCGGGCACTCTTAACCTACTTAATTATCGAAAATAGTTCGCCACAATCACGCCGATTTTTAGCCTCTTTTCTGTGGGAAGACCTAGACGAAGAGGCGGCGATGCGCAATGTGCGTGTTTCACTGACCCGCCTGCGCAAAGGGCTAGGGGACGACACGGCCGATGTTCCGCTTTTATACGTTGATCGGCAATC
Organism: Anaerolineae bacterium; assembly: GCA_045105475.1. Taxonomy (GTDB): domain Bacteria; phylum Chloroflexota; class Anaerolineae; order Promineifilales; family Promineifilaceae; genus WTJY01. The sequence goes on along the minus strand of JBGCDP010000235.1, from coordinate 1,342 downwards.
GGTTGGGCTGGACCCAAGGGCCAATTATACCTTAGACACAGATCAATTTGAACAGACAATTGCTCACAGCCGCCGCTCTATCGAACCCGGCCGCTCACCTGACCGACGCGTGCTCGCCCGCCTCAAACGAGCGGTCGAGCTGTATCGGGCCGACTTTTTGCAGGGGTTTACCCATCCCAGCGCCCCTTTTGAAGAGTGGATGTTGGTCCGACGCGAACGGTTCCACGGGGATGCGCTATGGGCACTCCACGTTTTGGCCGACCATGCGCTCCGCATCCAAGATTGGCACACGGCCGTCGATTATGCCCAACGGCAGATCAACTTGGAAGCATGGAGCGAAGAAGGGTTTCAGCAGCTTATTCAAGCACAAATCGAGCTGGGGCAACGTTCGGCCGCTATTGCGAGCTATGAACGCTGCAAACAGGTTTTGTGGGATGAGTTAGGTGTTGAGCCTGATGAACAGATCCAAAAGCTATTTGAACAAGCACATGATGGAGAAACGAGTCTTGCGGAAGAAAAACCGACTCCCCACAATTTACCCACGGCCGGAAGCAACTTTTTTAGCCGGGAAGCTGAAATCGATTTTCTGCTTAACCGCATGGCCGACCCAGACGGCCGCTTGACCACGATTTTAGGTGAAGGGGGTGTGGGAAAAAGCCGCCTAAGCCAATATGTAGGTCGGCGAGTTCTGCGTGATTTCAAAGATGGCGTTTGGTTTGTACCGCTGGATCACATTGAGCCAGAGAGGCCAGAGGCCATTGCCGTTAGTGCTGGGGTTAACCCCACTAGCGAAGAAAGTGAAATCATCCGCTTAATGATCGACACATTAGGCGTGCCACTTGCAGGAAACCGGCCGGATCGCGAGCAACTATTAGGCTGGCTGGCACGCAAAGAACTCTTGCTGATTTTAGACAATTTTGAACATCTCATCGATGCCGCTGAATTTGTGAACGACATTCTAGAGACCGCCGCACAAGCGGCCGTCATCGTTACCTCGCGCATTCCACTAAACCTGCGCCAAGAAACATTGCTGCCACTCAGCGGGCTTAGTATAGATGGGGCTGAACTGGCCCAAGCCCCTGCAATCCGCCTATTTTTTGATCGAGCAGATCGAGCGGGTGCCGCTTATGAGATGGATGAGGTCACGCTTGAAGCGGTGGCAGACACCTGTGAACAGATGGGGGGGAATGCGCTGGCGATTGAACTGGCGGCCGTCTGGATGCGCCAAATGACGGCGGTTGAAATCGCGGCCGAAGTGCGCCAATCGATCGACTTTCTGGGGACAACCCATCGAGATATGCCGGAACGCCATCGATCGATGCGGGCGGTATTCGATCAAACG
>JBGCDP010000234.1:0-35515 GCA_045105475.1 Anaerolineae bacterium | reverse complement strand
ACGCTTAACCCCTTTGCGAAATCAAGCCGTGTCATCTGTGGCGACAGCCGTTGGGCTGAAGCTGCTACAAAGCCATGATCCTCAACAAGCGCGTATGATTTTGAAAAAAGCGATCCGTCTGACCCCCACAAACTTTCGGCTATACATCTATTTTCTAAGCACGTTTGTGGGTTCAAACCTAAGAGATTTAGGTGCAGAATGGCGCAGAGCGATAAGAACCCGCAGTTAAGGGGAAATGATATGACTCAAGAACACGTTACATTTTCATTTGGTGAAAATTGGCTCGACTACCTAGACACAATCGGTGAAGAGCAGTTTCAAGCTGCCCACGAGGCGCTTGAACGCCTGCTCCAAACCGATGATTTAGCCGGACAATCTTTCTTGGACATCGGCTGTGGTAGCGGTATCCATTCGTTGGCCGCTATTAAAATGGGAGCAGGCCAAGTGATTGGGGTCGATGTGGACCCGTTTAGCGTTCAGGCGAGTCGACAGACCCAAGAAAAATTTGGCGTGCCCAACTGGGAAATCAAAAAAGGGTCGATTTTGGAAGCTGACTTCTGGGCGAAGTTAGATCCGGCTGACATCGTCTACTCGTGGGGAGTTTTGCACCATACCGGCCGCATGTGGCCCGCTATTGAAAATGCGAGCCAGCTCGTCAAACCCAATGGCAAATTTGTAATCGCCATCTACAACAAAAGGCCGACGAGCGAATTTTGGCTCAAGTTCAAACGCTTTTACAACCGCACCAATCCTGTCTTTAAAACGATGATGGTCTGGTCACTGGTTCTGCCTCGTATCCCAGTACGACTGGTCAAAGGCAAGCATCCAATCAAGGATCGGCGTGGAATGAATATTTATCACGATGCGATCGATTGGGCCGGAGGCTTGCCGTACGAATATGCGTCGGTGGCTGAGATTGTTGAGTTTTGTGAGCAACGGGGTTTTAAACTGATTTATTTCACAGAAACGCAGTCGTATGGCTGTAACGAATTTGTTTTCGAGAAGGTGAGCTGATGTGCGGCATTGTTGGCAAACTCCATTTTGACCCAGGCCGGCCGATATCGGCCGACCTCATCCAGCAGATGAACAGCTGCATGGTCCACCGTGGCCCTGACAGCGAGGGAGTTTGGCGATCAAAAACCGGCCGGGTGGCCCTCGCCCAACGTCGCCTCGCGATTGTCGATCTGTCACCCACCGGCTACCAGCCGATGCTGAGCCAAGATGGGAACGTCTGCGTTAGCTACAACGGTGAAATTTATAATCATCCTGAACTCAAAAAACAGTTTGAGCAAGAGGGTGTTCGGTATCGGGGGACATCTGACACTGAAACGCTTTTAAATCTGTACCAAAAATACGGGGCCGATTGTGTCAGCCATATGCGCGGCATGTTTGCGATTGGGCTGTGGGATGAAGCCCAGCAGCGACTGTTTTTGGCTCGGGATCGATTTGGGCAAAAGCCGCTTTATTACGCCATTACGGCCGATGGGTTGACCTTTGCCTCTGAGATTCAGGCCTTAATTCAAGACCCATTCATTCCGCTCGAAGTTGATTTAAAGATGATCGACACGTTTTTGTCGGTCGGATTTATCCCCGCACCCCACACCATTTTTAAGGGGATAAAATGCTTGCCACCGGCTAGCAGGCTTATTTGGCAAGATGGGAATTGCCAGATCGAACAATATTGGTCACTCGACTATTTACAAAAAAGCGACATCTCTGAATCGGATGCGATTGAGCAGACTCGTGAACGGCTAAAAGAAGCGGTTCGTTTGCGCTTGATGGCCGATGTGCCTTTGGGGGCTTTTTTGAGCGGCGGGGTCGACTCTTCGGCCGTGGTTGCGCTCATGGCTGAGCTTAGCGACCGGCCGGTTAAAACCTTCTCGATCGGGTTTGAAGACCAATCGTTTAATGAGACTGAGTATGCTCGTCAAATCGCCAATTTGTTTAGCACTGAGCATCAAGAATTTACGGTCACATCAAACATGTTTAGTGACCTGCCTGCACTCGTCCATGCTTACGGCCAACCGTTTGCCGACTCATCGGCCCTGCCTACGTGGCACGTTGCTCGCTTAACCCGCCAGCATGTGACGGTGGCTCTAAACGGTGACGGTGGGGACGAGATGTTTGGAGGCTATACACGCTACCTGGCTGACTCATTGTCCGGCCGATACGCACACTTGCCTCGGCCGATTAAATCTGGCATTCATGCGGTAGCTGGCCTGTTGCCTGAGCCTGCTGGAGCGAAAAACCCGATCCGCCGTTTTAAAAACTTTGTGCGCGCCCAAGATGGGACAGCGGCTGAACGCTATGCGCGCTGGCTAACGCTGACCCAGCATGAGCAAAAGCAAAAGCTCTACTCGGCCGACATGCGTAACCTCTCAGCTCAGCTGCATCCGCTCAACTTGGTGACCCAACCTTATGATACGGCCGGTTTACGCGGGGTTGATCGGCCGTTGGCGGCCGACGTTGCCCATTACCTGCCAGATAATTTGTTAGTAAAAGCGGATATCGCCACCATGGCTCACAGTCTTGAAGGGCGATCCCCGTTTTTAGATCATGAACTGGCTCAGTTTGCAGCCAGCTTGCCACCAGAATTAAAGTTAAAAGGGCGCGAAACAAAATATATTCTCAAAAAATCGATGGAAGGGGTATTGCCTGACAATATTCTATATCGGCCGAAGCAGGGGTTTTCGGTCCCTATCGGCCGATGGTTTCGGGAAGAACTGCGCCAACCGGTGCGTGACCTTCTTTTGAACCGGCAGACGCTGGAGCGAGGCTGGTTTGATGCGTCTGGTATTGAAACATTGCTAGATGAGCATATCTCCGGTCGGCGCAATCACCGTTATGCGATTTGGTCCTTGCTGGTGTTAGAACTTTGGGCGCAAACGGTCTTAGACCGGCCACGCACCGAACATCGCTCTGCATTGAGTGGCATTCTCTAAATGAAACCGATTATCGTGACCCATCTCATCACTGACCTGATTACGGCCGGTGCTCAAAAAGCGCTATATCGTTTGTTGTTGCACACAGACCGAACGAAATATCGGCCGATTGTGATTGCACTCCGTGAGGGCGATACAGAAATCGCAGGCCAGATTAAAGCGCTAGATATTCCAGTCATCGATCTAAACATGTTGCCTCGCTGGCGTTTTGATAAGATGTTTCGTCTCTTTCGTGAATTGCGTCAGCAAAAACCGGATATTTTGCACTGCTGGATGATCCATTCGAACATCATTGGCCGGGTGGTCGGCCGGATCGCTGGCGTGCCCACTATCATCGTTTCACGGCGTTCAGACCGGAACGGTGGTGAGATTTACACTCGGCTGAATCGGTGGTTGGTCAACTGGTCAGACGGCATCATTGCGGTGAGTGAAAGCTCACGGCAGGCTGAATTGGCTGAAACTGGGATTGCACCTGAACGAGTGGTAACGGTGCCCAACGGCTTGGATGCGTCGATGTTTATGAACAAACCGTCGGCCGCAGATCGCCAAGTTCTGCGGACTAGTCTTGGAGTTACCGATAAGCATGTTTTGATCGGCTCTGTCGGCCGCCTGACTGAAGCCAAAGGGTATCCTGATTTAATTCGCGCATTCAAAATGATTCATGACGAAGTGCCGCAAGCAAGACTCGTCATTGTCGGTAAAGGAAAACTTGAGGCTGAGTTAAAATCGTTAGCGGCCGAATTAGATCTGACGGATAAAGTACGGTTTCCTGGCGTTCGCTCAGACATCCCGCAGTTTTTAAACGCTTTAGATCTGTTTGCATTTTCATCTCTTTGGGAAGGGATGCCGAATGCGCTTATGGAGGCGCTGGCGGCCGGTTTACCCTGTGTTGCCACTCGAGTTAGTGCCGCTCCAGAACTCATCGATGAAGGTGTGCATGGGTTATTGGTTGCGCCGCAAAATCCGGCTGAATTGGCAACCAGCATCTTGAAATTACTGAACGATTCTGCTTTGCGTGAAACGTTGGCTGTTGCCGGCCGTGAACGCATCCTGACAGAATTTACGCTTGAAAACACGGCCGCCAAAACGATGGCCGTCTATGAAAAGGCACGGTTACAGAGGAAATAATCCTCTTAACCTCTACTCTTATGTTACGCGTTCTCCACCCCATCACCCGCTTAATTATCGGCGGGGCTCAAGAAAATACGATGCTCACGGCCGACTACCACACCCACTTGCCTGAATTTTCTGGCAAATACCAGGTTGATGTTGTAAGCGGCCCGCAAACGGGACCAGAAGGTTCACTAATCGACGAGGTGCGCCAGCGTGGGACTAATCTGACCATTATGCCGGAGATGCGGCGTGAGGTTAGCCCCGCTAATGATCTCAAAGCGGTTTGGAAGCTTCGCCAAATGATGATCGAAGGTAAATACGACATCGTGCATACTCACAGCTCAAAAGCGGGCGTTATCGGCCGATTGGCTGCGAAGTGGGCCGGTGTCCCTTTGGTTGTGCACACGGTTCATGGCTGGAGCTATCACGAGCATATGTCGCCAGGCAAAAAGAACTTTTATGTGGCGCTTGAAAAGATTGGATATCGGAATGGGGACGCGATGGTTACAGTCTCACCCAAAGACATCGATAAAGGGTTGGCTGAAGGAATCGGCCGTCGAGAAGACTACACGGTAATACGCAGCGGCATTGAACTGGATCGATTTGGCCAAGTAAGCGCAGAAACTGCAAGTAACATGCGCAGATCGCTAGGAATTCCGGCCGATGCGTTGGTGATTGGGAGTGTGACCCGTTTAAGTGAACAAAAAGATCCGCTCAACCTGGTCGAGGCGTTGGCCCAAGTGCATAAACATCGGCCGGACATTTATTCGGTCATTGTGGGAGATGGCCTTTTGCGGGGTGAAGTTGAAGCGAAGATTAAACAATTTGGGCTGACAGACCGCATCCTGCTAACTGGGCTACGTCGGGACGTGCCTGAACTGATGGCGACTTTTGACCTGTTTGTTCTTTCGAGTTTATGGGAAGGGTTGCCCCGTGTGCTTCCCCAAGCGATGGCAACCGGTTTGCCCATTATCTGCACTCGGGCCGATGGGTCGGCCGAAGCTGTGGTAGACGGGCTAAATGGATTTTTAGTTGAACCCCGCTCACCCGACCAAATAGCAGAAAAGGCCGTTTTACTTCTGACTGATTCTAATCTTCGGCAAAAAATGGGGGCGGCTGGCAAAGAGCGCGTGCCGATGTTTGGTGCACGAAAAATGGTTCAAGACATTGATGAGCTTTATACAAGATTAATGAAACAGAAAAAATAGGCGTAGATTGATAGGTAAATGCTCCCAAATTTCCTCTGGGGCTAATCATTTTTGACGTTTTCGGTACAATCCATACCATTACCTATTCGGTTAGTACTATTCATTTCCAGTTTGTGATTGACGGTTTACGATTTCGAATCGTACTGGTCAAGCATAAATCGACATTCATACCTCGTAAATCAACATATGAATTCAAAATTACAAGCATGGTGCGATAGCCTGCTCGAGCTTTCTTGGCTGGCAGCCCTCATCATTTCTCCTATATTTTTTAATGTTCATTCTGATCGTGTGTTCGAGCCAGACAAAATCACGCTGGTTCGTTCGCTAGCGGTAATGATGATTATGGTTTGGCTGGTCCGTTTTGTGGACGGCCGTGAATGGGAGAACCTGAGCCGCTATTCTTGGCGTAGCTCTGAATCGGTATGGCGTAAACCCTTTGTTTTGCCAATGGTTGCCATCATCGTGGTCTACTTGATTTCGACAATCTTTTCGGTGACCCCAGCCGTGAGCTGGGCTGGATCGTATCAACGTCTTCAAGGGACTTATACGACGCTGTCTTACATCGTGATCTTTTTTATCATGATCGCCACCATTCGGAATGAAAAACAGGTGCACCGCATTGTGACGACCGCGATTATCGTCAGCATCCCTGTTGCACTCTACGGGATGTTGCAAAAGATTGGATTAGACCCACTGCCTTGGGGTGGCGACACTTCAAGCCGTATTGCTGGGAATATGGGCAACGCTATTTTCTTGGCAGCTTGGCTGATTATGGTGACACCGCTCACCCTCGGCCGGATTATTTCATCGTTCACCAACATCTTGAGTGACGAAGACCTGAATGTCGCTGACATTATTCGCTCGTCAATTTATATTTTTGTCATGGCAATCCAGCTCATGGCGATCTATTGGACCCTTAGCCGTGGTCCGCTTTTGGGGCTATTAGTCGGGGTTTTCGCTTTTGTCACTATCTTTTTAGTTGCGCTCCGCAACATGGCGGCCGACGATCAGAAGTTCTCTGGCCGCGACCTGTTTTTCGCTTCATTGGGGCTGATCATAGGTTTAGCTTCTCTCATCATTGCCGGGTATTTGCGCCCAGCCATTGGCGATTTAGGGGCACTTGCCCTTTCATTAGGCTCGATTGGGCTTTATGGCATAGTGATATTTATCTTAGTGGCGTTGCGTGTTGGTTGGCGCTGGCTGTGGCTTGGGTGGCTAGTTTTGGCTCTGTATGGAGTCATCTGGCTCGGTATTTTTAACACCTATGATTTGGCTTCTGATCGGTTACGCTCGGCTCCTGTTGTGGGTGAAGTCATTGGCAATTATGAAGCATGGCGAACAATCCCCGGAGTCGGCCGCTATGGAACCTTGCTTAACGCGGATAGCCGTACCGGTAAAGTGCGTATTTTCATCTGGCAGGGTGCAGTAGATCTGATATTTCCGCATGAGCCGCTAGAATTTCCAGACGGTACAACTGACAGTTTAAACTTTATTCGGCCGCTAATTGGCTATGGACCTGAAGCGATGTATGTCGCTTACAACCGTTTTTACCCGCCGGAGCTCGGGACTGTAGAAGCGCGTAACGCCTCGCCCGACCGCTCGCATAACGAGACGTGGGACTCATTTGTGATCACCGGCTTGCTCGGATTTTTGGCATGGCAATGGCTGTATATTGCGATTTTCTACCGCACATTTTCGTGGTTGGGCGTTGTGCGTTCACAACGTGACGGCCGCCTTTTGGTTCTTTTGTGGATTGGAGTAGGGCTGTTGGTCGGCGTATTATTCTCGGCCGTGCGTGGAACCGAGTTCTTTGGGGTCGCATTCCCGGCAGGCTCAATCTTTGGTTTGGTCATTTACCTTGTCTATTACGCGATCTCATCTCGGCCGTCTGATAATGACGATGTGCGCGATCCATTTGAACGCAACACCCTCACGATGATCGCTGTGATCGGTGCGATTATCGCGTTTTATGCTGAAATTCACTTTGGTATCGCCATTGTTTCGACCCGCACCTACTTTTTCGCTTATGCAGGCATTTTGTATGTCCTTGGCCATACTCTAAAAGATTCTGTAGTGGTTAGCAGTGGCGTACTTGCAGCAGAATCTGCCGATTCAGCGGAACTAAGCGAAACAGAAATTCTAAAAGAAGAGAAGCCATCTAAAAAGAAACGGGGCAAAGGGCGAAAAGGCCGCGGTACAACAAGCCGTTCGTCGTCTCGTCCAAGTTCCGGCCGGGCCACGGCTGTGGCTGATTGGATGCGCCCGACAATGATGTGGATGTTTGTTCTGGCCCTTATGTTAGGCACGATGGCGTTTAACTACACTGTTTTTACACCACCCCCAGATCAACCGATTCAAACATTGCAAGACATACCATCAGCTTGGGATATTTTCCAACAGTCGATGTTTGTGAATGCTCGTGAAGGCTTTTCAGCTTCTCCCTATATCTTCCTGATTATGATGATGAGTTGGGTGCTAGGAACTTTGGTTGCGCTTAGCGAGATGGCGAAAAATGGCCTTTATTCGATTGCCGGCCTGTCTAGCCGCAACGAGCAGCGTGAAAAAGCGGCCGGGTATTTGCTGGCTCTCTTATGCGTTGTGTTTGTGGGTTTATTCATTTATGGCTTCTTTTTCAACGTTCAAAATTTAAGCAACATGGAACGAATCGGGTATATCACGATGGCTCCATTGGGTGCTCTGATTACCGGATTAGCCGCTGCACGTTTGCTTGGCACTGGCGAGAATGGACCACAGGTGGCTGCGGCCGTTGGTTTGGCTGGCGTCAGTCTGTCTCTACCCATGATGTTAACGGGTGAAAGCTTGGCCGTCTGGTTGGGCGTGATCACACTCGCGGCCGGCATTTTGCTGCTCGCCTTGTTCTGGAGCAAATCAACCGCATCGTTAGCGATTCCAGCCCTAATTGTTTCAGTTGGTTCACTAAGCATCGGTTTACTTTACCAATTTATGCATGCTTCGCGCTTGCGCCAGAGCTTTATCACACCGCCTGGGGTGAACGAAAATACGATTGAAACATTGCGTCGAGTGGCAGAGGCCAATCAATTCTCAACCATTATCGGCCTGTTCTACATCTTTCTATTTTTTGCGATGGTTGTGATCGCCGTATTTGCCAGTCGAGACGCATTAGCCAGTCGGGCCAGCGTTGGCTTCCCACCCGCTTTTCTTGCCTTGGTTATTTTGCTTCCCTTCGGCTTTTATTTGGTTAGTGTGAGCAACTTGAAGATTATTCAGGCTGATATCGTGTATAAGCGGGGCAAGCCGTGGGATAACCAAGCTGCGCAGCTGCGGGATAACCCTGAGGTGGCTTCGAGGCTTTGGGACAATTCAATTGCTATTTATGAACGGGCGATTGATATGGCCCCACGTGAAGACTTTTACTATCTGTGGCTCGGCCGCGCTTACTTAGAAAAATCTTCCTACTTAGATGGGGACGCTCGGGATGCGATTTTGTCGACGGCCGAGCAATCTTTGTTCACGGCGCAGGACATTAATCCATTAAACACTGACCATACGGCCAACTTGGCTCGCCTGAACTCACGCTGGGCTTCGCTCGAAGCGGATAACCCAACTGTGCGCAGCGAACGTGTGGGTAACGCAACCAGCTACTATGAAGCTTCAGTGGCGCTTAGTCCGCAAAACTCAACGATTCGAAATGAATTTGCTCGGATGATTTTCGCTTTTACGCAAGAATGTGACTCAACGCTTGAACTCTATCGGCAGTCGGCCGAAGCCGATCCACTTTTCTCTGACACACAATATCAACTGTCAGAGGCGCTGGTCCAATGTGCGCTGCGCGAAGAGGGCGAGGCACGTGAGCCGTTCTATTCGCAGATTTTAGCAGCGATCGAGGCTGGGACTGCTATTGAACAGGATGCCGATCAAGAAACGCGCCGTTGGGCGGAAGCTGGGCAGCGGCTACAACAGTTGGGTGGTTTTGATGCTGCTTTAGAAGCATATGGTCAGGCGCTTGAAAACCCAACAGAACAATATCCTGAATGGCGATTGCAATTCTTTTTGGCGGCCGCTTATGGTGCCAATGGTGATACTGATCTTGCCCGGAAAAATGCGGAAGCATCATTGGCTGCAGCTCCGGCCGATGCTGCACCACAAATCGAAGAATTCTTAGCCGGACTAAACTAGGTACTCAATCAGTGTCGGATGCTGACCACAGCGGTCGCTATTTTTGCTCTGTTGATTGCTGGCCACAGGTTTTCTGGACTCCCACATGGCTCTTATTCTTACAACATTTTTAATTGCATTTGGGGTCTCCCTTTTTGGCACAATGCCTCTGCGCCAGTTCGCCATTAATATCGGTTTTGTTGATGCACCCGCATCACGTAAGATGCACAAGGAGCCTATGCCGCTGATGGGCGGGGTGGCGATTTTTGGTGGTGCTTTGATCGCCTTTCTCCTGATATTTGTCACCTTTGAGTTTTACTCTCTAACCCGGCCGGTTATTGGCATCTTGCTGGGCATGGCCACAATGTCGGCCGTTGGGCTAATCGATGATCGGATGGGTGGCATGTCAGCCCCAGTCAAGCTAGCTGGGCAAGGGCTTGCTGTTGTTATTCTGATTTGGTTTGGGGTCGTTGTTTCACTGCCTGTGCCATGGTGGCTCAATATCGGTTTTACTTTTTTATGGGTCATTGTCATCAGCAACGCGACAAACTTTCTCGACAATATGGATGGGGCATGTGCAGGCATCGCTGGGGTTCAAGCGGCATTTGTGACACTGCTTGGGGCGCTAAATGGGCAGTTTCTAGTTGCGGGTTTAGCCGCGGCTGTCTTTGGGTCATGTCTCGGTTTTCTGCGCCACAATTTTAAGCCAGCCAAAATCTTTATGGGTGATGCAGGCTCTCTATTTCTGGGGTTCTTACTGGCGGTATTGACGCTCGAAGTTAACTTTCCAAGAAATAGCAATTTTGTGACGTGGATGGTTCCTCTATTTGTGTTGGGTGTGACATTGTTCGACCTATCTTTAATTTGCGCCTCCCGATTACGCCGAGGGGTAAACCCATTTACGACGGCCGGAAAAGACCATACCAGCCATCGTTTGGTTGAGTTGGGCTTCTCTCAGCGTGAAGCTGTTTTAATCCTTTACCTGTTTTCTGGCATGCTGGGCTTAATCGCTGTTTTTATAACTCAAGCCTCTATTCCAGAAGGTTATGTAATTGGTGGTCTAGTCGCAGTGCTATGTGTCAGCGGTATAATTGCACTTGAACGCTGGCGCATGCAACAGTAACATCGTAGCCGAACGACATTTAAATCTATTATTTATCGACTTGTAATCTGCAGTTTTGTACGAATAAGTTGCAGATTGCACCCTAAAAAACTATGGCAAAAAGAAAAACAAAAAACAAAAGTTTTGCATCAAAACGGGCGGCAGAAGCAGAGGCTGCCCAAAAGCAGGCAAATATCCAATCTGCAGTTCGTAACGGTATTATCGGTTTAGTGAGTGTGGCCATTGTCGGCGTAGGTCTATTCTTTTTGGTTCAATCCCTGAATTCAAGCCAGGTTGAGCCAGAACCTGCGGCTGTTGAAAGTGGTAATGGAGTTGTAGATACCGGTTCAGCCGTCGAAGAAGTTGCTGTTGAGGCGGAAATGGATGAAGCGGAAATGGATGACGTAGAGATGACAGAGTCGCATAGTGCGATTCCGACCGGTACGCTCATTGAATCTGATCGGCCGATGGCTGAATTGAGCCCGGTTGAGCGAAATGGGTTTTATTCCGCACCACCAGAGATGATAATCGACACCTCAAAAAGCTATCAAGCGCTTTTGGTAACAGATCAGGGTGAAATGTTGATTAACTTATTTGATGATGAGGCTCCGGTGACAGTTAATAACTTTGTCTTTTTGGCGACTGAAGGCTTTTATGACGATTTGATCTTTCACCGTGTTATTCAAGACTTTATGGTGCAAGGTGGCGATCCAGCTGGGATCGGTTCAGGCGGCCCAGGTTACACTTTTGAGGATGAGTTTGACCCATCACTAAGGTTTGATCGTCGCGGCTTATTGGCTATGGCTAACTCTGGCCCTGCAACCAACGGTAGTCAATTTTTCATCACCCATGTTGCAACAGAATGGTTGAATGATGCGCATACGATTTTTGGCGAATTGGTTTCAGGTGATGATACACTTGGTGCGATTCCAATTTCGGGCCAGTCAGACGCGCCCGCACAATTGATCCGAATCGATATTTACGAGAATTAAAAACAAATAGGCTGGTTTGTTAGATTATAGGTGTGTTCAGTTAGGCAGTTGTCCAACCTTCATACTTAAAGATCTATCAATGGATCAGCCTACAAACAAACTTAAAAGGAATTTTTATGTCAGACGATAACATTATGCAGACCGACCGGCCGTTGGCCGCAATGGACCCAGCAGCTCGCGACGGATACTACCGTTCAGCCCCTGAAAATATGCTTAAAGAGGGCAAAAGCTACCAAGCGATTATTCGTACCTCACAGGGGGATATGACCTTTCAGCTGTATACCTCAAATGCACCCATGACCGTCAACAACTTTGTCTTCTTGGCAACGCAGGGCTTTTATGATGGTACGATGTTCCATCGGGTTATTGGCAATTTCATGGTACAAGGTGGCGACCCATCTGGCAGCGGCCGTGGTGGCCCTGGTTACCGTTTCAAGGATGAGTTTGTGCCAACCCTCCGCTTTACAAAACGTGGAATTTTGGCGATGGCAAATGCTGGCCCCGGTACCAACGGTAGCCAATTCTTCATCACCCATGTACCAACTCCTCATCTAGACAATCGCCACACGATTTTCGGCGAAATGATTGACGGTGAAGACGCATTTGGTTCTATAGATGATCGGGATCCAAATTCACGCACACCTGGTGACACGATTACTCGAATCGACATCATCGAAAAATAGACTTTTTAGGCCAGGCTGATTTTAGTGATCAGTCTGGTCTAAATTAACTGGGGTAGCCTGTAATATCCCGGATTTCCCTGTAAAAATGTTGGAGCTTGCCATACATCTTTTTATAGACCCTCAAATATAGTTCATTGTAAATTTGGTGATTCTGCGCAATCGGCTCAAAGGTTTGCCCCGGCCGGGTCATCGCTTGCACCGCACTGTCAAAATCGGCGTGAAGCCCGATTCCTACCGCACCGTCTATTGCTGCCCCTAAGGCGGAGGTTTCAAATAGATGGGGACGTATGGCCGGTTTGCCAAACACATCGGCCGCGATTTGCATCGCCGTATCACTTTGTGAGCCACCGCCTGAAATTAACAGCGACTTGATCGGTTGCCTACTCCGCTTTTCAATACGTTCTCCACCTTCACGCAGCGCATAAACCAATCCCTCTAAAATCGCCCGATACATGTGTGCGCGGGTGTGCGCATCCCCCCAGCCGATAATCGCCCCTTTTGCTTCAGGGCCAGGGACCTTTAATCCCGGTGCCCAATATGGCTGTAGCATTAATCCCAAAGACCCGGCCGGAATGTCGCGGATGAGGTCTTCAAAAAGAGCTTCAACGGCCATATTCTTTTCGGCCGCTAGCGTTTTTTCTAAGTGAGCAAACTCTTCTTTGAACCAACTCACCATCCAAAAACCGCGATAGACGCTGACCTCTAGACTGTATCGATTGGGAACAGCGGCCGGATACGGGGGGACGAGCGAGACCGGTTCGATATATTTTGTTTGGGTCGTGTTGATTGTTGTCGTTGTGCCAAAACTTAGGCTTGCTACATTAGGGGAAAGCGCCCCACTTCCCAAAGATTCACACGCTTTGTCAGCTGCGGCTGCAATGAGGGGTAGCCCAACTGGAATGCCTGTTAATTGGCTGGCTTTGGCTGTAATTTCCCCTAATTGGCTACCTGGCGGAACGAGATCTGGCATTTGATCTAAACGTAGCTCTCGCAAAATTTCCCATTTCCAATCGCTCGATTTAGCCCAATCAAAGCGTTTGTAATCAAATGGAATATAGCCAACTTGGCAAGCGGCAGAGTCGACAAATCGGCCGCAAAGCTTAAATGTTAAATAGCCCGATAACAGCAAGTATTTATGGGTTTTGGCCATGATGTCTGGCTGGTGGTTGGCGATCCAGACCGCTTCAGCTTCGGCCGTGAAATAGTTAATTGTTTCAGTTAGCCCGATGAGCTTGAATGCGGCACGCCACTTTAAGCTAAGGTCTGGTTTGGCTTTGGTGCGCCGGTTGTCCATCCAGGTGATTGCTGGACGTAGAGGATTGCCGTTTATATCGACATTGACGACGGTCCCACGCTGGGTGGTCAACGCCACCGCTGCAATGCGATCTTTGTTTGCAGATGGCTGTTGCCATAGCTGCTGGCATACGGCCGCGAGTTGTTCCCAGAAGTAATCTGGCTCTTGCTCGGCCCAGCCAGGATGTTGGGCGATGTAGGGTTTAAATGTTAGCTGGCTTTTTGCCACAATATTGCCCGCTGGGTCAAATATGATGGCGCGAATGCTTTGAGTGCCGTTATCGATGGCAAGAATGAGGTCTTTGGCGGAAGTCATGGGTCGGCTAACTTTATCTCAAAAGATTGCAGTCGGCCGGAAATTGGCTGACGAAAATCAGCGAACAAAAAAGGGGCTGTAAAGATTTTTCTTTACAGCCCCTTTTGATCTAATCTGATTGCTGGTTCAAACCGCTACGGCACCGGCGTACTTGTTGGTGGGAATGGATTCGGCGTTGACGTCGGTGGTGGTGGTGGAACCGGCGTGGCTGTTGGTGGCGGAACCGGCGTGCTAGTCGGTTGTGGAACCGGTGTACTCGTCGGCTGTGGCACCGGTGTGTTCGTCGCTGGTGGCGGTGGAACTGGCGTGTTCGTTGCCGGTGGCGGCGGAACTGGTGTGTTCGTTGCTGGTGGCGGCGGAACCGGCGTGTTCGTTGGATTCGATGGACGAGGTGTAGAGGTTGGTGCTACCGGCGTGCTCGTTGGAACGCTTGACGTTGGTGTACTGGTCGCATTCGCCTGTGTTGGCGTACTGGTCGGTGTACTTGCCGCCGATGTTGCCGTTTGGGTTGGCGTTGGGGTCTTCGTTGTTGTAGCTGTTGCGGTCGGAGTCTGGGTTCCAGTTGCAGTAGCGGTTGGCGTGCTTGTTGAAGTCGCTGTGCCGGTTGCTGTTGCGGTCGCCGTTGGCGTCGCTGTTTGGGTGCTTGTGCTGGTTGCCGTTGGTGTCGTTGTTTCAGTCACTGTGCCAGTTGGAACTGGTGTGGCTGTTGGGGCGTTTGCTATGAAATCGACTAAGCAAGCTTCAAGCTCATCAGATTGGGTCGAAATCTCTGAATAACGTACAGCATCTTCAAGGGTAATAACACCAGTTAGAAGCTGAACATCTTCGTCTTCTTCCCCTTCAATGATGGTTAATTTGTTGCCGGCTTCTAAAATCTCTTGCTCAGAATCTTCTTCGGCCGTTTGATAATAGCATTCACCAGTGAAGCAATAAATAACAACCGGATCAGGCGGATCAGGGTATTCAACCCCCATACAAGAGCCTGATACACCAACGGTAATCCCGGCCGGGATTAGCTGAGCCTCTGAACCTTCTGAATCAGGTGATGTTTGTATTAACACATTGCTACCTGATGATATCTCAAGTGCGATTGGCATCTCACCTTCAATTAGCGTTAGCTCGCTGTCTTCGAACCCGTCAATGATCCCTTCGAGTACGTCGGGATCAGTAGCGGATGGAATAGAAATCGAGTTGTTATCTTCAAACTTAATTGATTGGTCGAGAAAAATCGGTAATTCGTCACCGCTTGAATTTAATAAACTGCCAAATTGAATCGGTTCAGGTGTCGAGGTTGCTGTTGGCGTTGGTGTGTTTGGAATCGGTGTGGGCGTGTTGGTCACAGCTGCTGCCTCTGTCGCTGCTTCGGCTGCTTGCATCGTTTGAGTCGTTTGGGCCGAAACAACGGCTGCTTCAGTTTGAACAGCCTCTTCAGCCGCTTCCGTGGCGGAGATGTCAGGAGCTTCTGTTTCAGTTGCTTCAGCTGTTTCTGTGGGGAGCAGTTCGACAATGACTTGAGTTGGCTGCGCTGTGCGCAGTTCCATGTACCTGAACCCTAAAAAGCTGACAATTCCACAAAACAAGAGCGAGAGTACAGCGATGCTACCGTAGAGGAACGTTGGCTGCCCCAGAATTTTGGGCGGTTGAAACCCTCTAGCAGGGGCAATTGGTAACGAATCTGACTGTAAAACAGCCACAGATGGATGTGACTGAGATCCATTACTTGTTGCTGCTGATGAGATGGCTTCTGCGGCATCATCACCGATGCTTTTAGATAAAATTTTATAGAGATCCTGAGAGCTAAGGCTGGAATTCTCTGGTTGCGACTCATCTTCCACTAGATCAAGTCGGTTGGTTGACAGAACAATTGCATCCCCTTCTTTGAGCGGTAAGCCACTGCGCCCTCTGTCTTGAGCCGAGATATAAGATTCACGATCCAATGTGTCAGAAGTATGGAAGCCAATGTCGATAGGAACTTGATCTTTTGGCCCCAAGGACAATACAAGGGTATCAGCTTCTTCAGAAGCCATTGCGGCTTCGATACTCATTTTCCCTTGAACTGGCATCATTCTGACGAATGTATGGTCGATTGTTAGCTGAGTGATTTTAGTATTGCGGATCAGATAGGCTCGACTGTTGCCAATGTTGGCAAGGTAGAGCATTTCTCCATTTAAAACAGCTGCAACAATAAGTGAACACGCTCCAGGCTGTAGGTCCCCTGTTTCACGATGAAGGATCTGGTTTGCATACTGAGCTGCACGATAAAGTACGGCCGCAACGTCTTTGTCTGGACTTTGTTGGATGTAGGCAATAACTGAATCTACTGCCAGCTGTGGCAATTGTAGATTCTGGCCTTCTGAGCTAACCAATTCAGATAAAATGGCGAGATCTAATTCAAGCCCCCCAGCTGTGTCAATGCGGCCCGCTAGTACGCTCTCATTAGCAGAGGATCCACTGTTGTTGGTGTTTTGGAAAAAACCTGTGATGATTTCAGTCATTTTGCGTTTGATGAATTGGCCAGTGTCGGTTTGGAACAGCAAAAACCGAGCTTGTTCAAATAATATTTTTGATTAGTTTAATTTTTCTCTATGATCTATTTGAGTGAAATTTTGAATATGTTTGGGTTGGAGTATGAAGACCAAAACGAAACGAGGATAAGCTTTTAAAACCAATAAGAGAAATTGGTGAATTGAAAGAGATTATCCTTTGTAAATCTTAGCACATTCTTAAAGTAAAAGACGATGTTTCCACCTTATTTTAACTGATTTCCACAGATAAAATAGGTTATTCGCATTTTCTGATTGGCCCTATTATCCTAAAAACATAATCGATGATAAGAGTATATTATGTAAATTGATATTCTATAACAAGTATTTTACGACTTTAAAGAATGATACTCTGCTTATCTTGATTGTTATATAACGCCCGCATCCTTATCGTAACTATAAAAATTGAATATTTAAGTCACCTCTTTAAGTGCCGGGTGATGGCTCTGAGGTTTCTGTTGGTGGCGGTTCATCTGTTGCCGTTGGCGGCGGTTCATCTGTTGCTGTTGGTGGGGGTTCATCTGTTGCTGTTGGTGGGGGTTCATCTGTTGCTGTTGGTGGCGGTTCATCTGTTGCTGTTGGCGGTGGTTCATCTGTTGCTGTTGGTGGAATAGATGTTTCAGTAGGCGGCACTAATGTATTTGTTGGGATCGGTGTATCGGTAGGGGGTATTGCTGTATTTGTTGGGATCGGTGTATCGGTAGGAGGCACCGGCGTATTTGTTGGGATCGGTGTATCGGTAGGAGGCACTGGCGTATTTGTTGGGATCGGTGTACTGGTAGGAACCGGTGTCCGTGTTGGAACAGGCGTATGGGTAGGCGTATCTTCTGGTGGGGGTGGAGGAGGCAAGGTAGCCGTGCTTGGTACCGGTGTTGATGTAGATATACGAGGTGTTGGTGATTTTGTGGCTGTTGGGCGACGCGTGGCGGTTGGACGTGGTGTCGGCGTGCTTGTTGGCCTCGATGATGAGTTTGAGCCTGACGACGGCCGTCTGGTGGCTGTTGGCGTGCTCGTAGGTGGCTCTAAAGTCGGCCGCTCGACGACAATGGTGGGTGTCGCGGTCGGCGTGGGTGTTGGTGGAATAAACTCTATGAGACAGGCTTCAATATCTTCCTGTCCACTAGAGGTTTCAATTAGCAATCGTTGATAGCGAAGAGCTTCAACCGTTGTAATATTGCGGAACTCCGCGTCTTTATCAAGGTCGTCGGTAAAAAGTGTTGCTTTTTTGCCTTGTTCAATCAATTGAGGTTGATTGCGGCCGACTCGATATCGGCAGGTCCCATCAAAGCAATAAGCATCGATTTTTTCTTCTTCAATTGAATAATCTATCGCCATACATTGACCTTGAATGGTGATAAATACATTTGCTGGTGACAGCTCAGCCTCAACTCGCTCTTCGTAACGACCAGTTTCGATGAAGATATCGCTGCCTTCATAGAGCTCAAATTCCATTTGGGTACTGACACGGTTAAACTCTAGATCACTATCTGGGAAGCCGTAAATGCTGCCAAACGGTAAATCTTCATCTGTATGATTGATTTGAAATTCGAGTCGAGCAGGGGAGCTAATCCGTTCATCCTCAAACAGGTTGATTGGATCACTGTCTAAACCAATATAGTAATCACCAATTTGATCTTCAATCAGCGGCGGCCGAGGTGTACGGGTCGGAATTGGTGTTTCTGTTGGTAGTGCTTGTTCACGTTCAGCAATAATTGCTTCGACTGTTTGCGTTGTAAGAAGGTCAACCTCGTAAATGCGCGTAGTCATTGCGGAAGTTGCTTCAAGGAAATCTTTTTGGGCCTCGGCCGTTTGCCGCCTTTGCTGCTCGAGCAACAGATTTTGAGCCGAGCGAGTGTTTTGCTGCGCTAATAATTCTTGCTCTTCATTCGAACGCCTCTGCAAAATAACAAAGCTAACAATGACCCCCATCAAAATGAGGGCGACAAAAATCCCAAAAGAAATGAACAAAAATCGGCTGAAGCTGTTACGTGACTGAACCTCATCTTTTACTGATTGATAAGATCGGACAGTTCCAGGAGCTTCTCCATTGCCTCCCAATGCGACTGCATGATCTACAGCAGGGTCAGATGTTTGAAGGAGGGCAACAGAGACGTTGTCGCTGACATCTCGGCCTAAAGCAAATGAGACTAATGCGCGGGCCGCCTTTTCTTCTTTTTGGCTTGATAAGACTTGGATAAATTCTTCGAGGTGAACGACCGGAGTTCCATCTTGAGGAGATGGTTGGAATAGGCCGTCTGAACACACGATGATCGCGTCCCCTTTAATCAGTTCAAGTCCTTCTTTGCCAAGCTCTTGAGCGGCTTTGTAATCTTTTAGTGTTTGGGTGTCTTCATTGTGGTGGAAGCCCACGTCCACCGGCATTTTTGCTTTTGGCCCCAAAGCCCGCATGATGATGTCTGCATTCGGGTTGCTGCGTGCGTCTTCTACACTCATCTTGCCTTGAATCGGCACGATGTAACCAAATGTGTGGTCAAGAGAAAGCTGAATAAGATCGCCATTCCTAAAAAGATAGACACGGCTGTCACCCACATTGGCAATGTAGAGCCTGTTGTTATCGTGAATGACTGCAATAGAAAGCGTACAGCTCGCCCCTTCGTGATTGTGAAATTCGCCGTGAACGGCCGTGTTAGCAGCTTTGAATGCTTGGCTCAGTAAGGCGGGGATGTCGGTTTCCTCGCTCTCTTTAATGAAATTAATGGTTGTGTCTACAGCTAATTGTGCTGCTCTCTCCCCTTTATTTTCACCGCCCACACCATCTGCCACTAAGGCGACATCTAGGGTCAGACCCCCAGCGGTAACTATGTGTGAAGAGGTGACTCGATCTTCGTACAATTCACGATTGCCGATATCGAAATGAACACCCCGGAAGATTTCTGAAATAATTGACACAGCGTAAATTTCTTACGTTCTACTATAGTCTATATAGGTATAGGTAAAGCGACTGGATTGAGGGTTTATGCCCTTTTTTATTATGACAAAACGCTCTTAATTTGAACTTTTAGGATTGCAGTTTAGCTACGAACCCTTTAAAGAGAGGATCAATTTCTGGATTTGAAATTATTCTAAATAAGAATAGTACATGAAACTGTAAAAATCTGCTTTTTTTTCGGCTGAATTTACCAACCTATTTTACATTATCTGGCCGATTTCACAGTTATTTTGTGACGGTTGCTGTCTAAAGAATTCACACCATAAAAATTGGTTCAACAGCATCTCTTATGGCAGAGGAGTAGATGTTGCTGGGAAATTTGTGTTGGCAGCTGTTGCCTCCGGCGTGGCGTTTGGGATTGTAGTGGGTTGTAAGGCGCCCAGTGTTGCTGTAGGGCGTTCTGGAAGCTGTTCTTTCGTTGGAGTTGATTCCGTAGTTGGTTCCAGCGTAGGTGCTATTGTGTTTCTTGGTGGTGGCGTAGCTGTTGGCTTTGGATTGTTTGAGCCTGCATTAGACGGCGGGTTTGGTGTAGGAGGAACCGGTGTCGATGTCGGGGTTGGTGTGATAGTTGGGACTGGTGTTGGTGGTGGTAAGAAGCGGCCAATGCACTTGTTTGCCACTGCCGCACCGCTAGGATCGGCCGAAAGCTGCCGATAAAATGCCAAACTCTCGTTGCTATTGATGCTGGTTGGAATCAGTTCGGCCTCGCTATCTTGTGAATCCAATATCAGTCCAATTCGTTCCCCTTCTGCCAAACTGTTTTTAACTCCACTCCCATCCGCCCATGAGCATGTTCCTGCATAGCACGAGGCGATAATCGGCCGATCTGCACGTGAATAATCGATGGCCATACACCCATTCTGATTTTCAAGGGTCCAATTGCCAGCCGGTAAAAATGTTTGAATTCTCTCCACTTGAGAATTTAAGAAAAGCGTTGTTCCTTGCTCAGCTTCAATCTGTTGCTCTTGATTATTTGATGAAAAAGATAGAACTGAACCCGGAAACGCATAGACCTCGTCGATTGAATCAGTTACCTCGTTAACTGCGGCCGCATCAAAAAATGCCACGCGTACCAACCGATCTGCAATAATGATGTCACCTATTTCGATCATCTGAGCGATTTCGCCAGTTGTTTGGATTAGTTGCCCAACAGGGGGACTGAGCGTGGGCTCAGCCGTTTCTGTGAGGAGCGGGGTCGGGGAGCTTGTATTGGTAGCGGTAGGTAATTGTGTTGGTGTTTGGGTTGGACTTGCTGTCGCTGTTGCAGTTTTCGTTGGGTCTGAGCTTACGATTCTAGACAGACAGTTTTCATCATTGTTAGGTGACGTGCAATTTGAGCCTTGCTCTTGAGCTGATGGAGTAAGTGGTGGTAAATTGGTCGTTTGGGCGAGCGTTGCATCAGCCGGCAATGCTGAACTTTCTAAAGGATCGTCCGTGGTTGTCCACCTAGTCGCAAAGAAGCGAATGCTAATTAGTAGAAGTAGGATCGTGAATAAGGCTGCAATAAGAGGCCAAGCAAAGCTTTTTAGCTGCTGATATTTTTGCCGATCGGTTTTTGCCTTAAGTGCATTAGATAGTTTTTGAGGAGAAGCTGCAGCAGCTCTGGTTGGCTTAACTTTGACCGTTGGTTGTGTAAGCCCTTTCGGCATGATCGGTGCTGCCGTGGTGGCATCGATGGCTTGTGATGGGATAGTCGTGGCCGAAGAGAAGAGAACATAATCGTTGGCAATTACTTGTGACTCTTTTGTAGTTTCTTCCGCATTTGGCAATGGAAAAATTACAGGGGGCATGGTTGGAACAACCTCTTTGTCCCTTGGGGCACCCAAGTGAATCGACGGAGTATGAGGCTGTTCTTCTTCACCAACTGGTGTTTGGTCGGTATTTTCTGATTCTTGATCTAATAAATTAATAACTGGATGAGATGAGCTCGGCCGTTTAGCCGTCTCAAAAGCTTTTGTATCCCCTAAAAATGCTTCATCAAGCGTAAAAAAATCGACGAGCTTCTTTTTTTCTACATGCAGGGTCGCTAGTGTGAGTTCTTGATCTATACCCTGTTCGCTGCCCCATGTTGCCAGCGCTGAAGGTAGCGCTTCGGCCGACTTGTCTTTTGCTAACATGGTGTAGGTGTGCACAGAGCCTTGTGGATCACTGAAAAATAAGTTGGCAAATGAATCTTGGCAAACGATTAGCGATACATTTGGCTCATTTAGCTTCTTAGTAGCGATTTGTTCCAAAGAACCTACTGGAGCGCTCTCCCCCAACCATATCTCAGGCAGAGCTTTTGGCGATTTAGACAGCTTGCCATCTTCTATTGAGATAATTCTTCCTGCGCCGATTTGCAAACTGAACAGCTGTTTCTCAAGCACAATAGCGACGGTTAAGCTGCAGGGTGCCCCTTGCCGACTTTTGACAAAACTTTGGACCGCATCGGCTGCTTGTGAGCTTGCCATTGCGATTAATTTACTGATCGAACTTTCATGGCCACTCTGAAGCCCGGTCAAAAACGAGAAAAGAGCCATGCGAGGGGTGTCCCCGTTGGCATAATGGCCTTGCTTTTTCTGCGAAATAGCGGCTATATACAGATTGTTTCCGTTGCTTGTGGTGATGCTGGCTGAGATGGCACGGGCTGACAGATTGGTCGAAGAATTTGTTTGGGTATATGAAGCTGGAACCAACTGATTTGGCATCGTGATTTTGTTCGACCTCCTGAGCGTTTGGGAGTAAAGCAAAAATGACTTAAAAATTGCTGTATGAATAAGCCAGAATTAGCGACTTTTTCGATATGAAGCTGTCATTGCTCAAGCTTTTGGTGATTTGTTACAGCATGGCACCACCCAATTTTATTTGCCTAGTATAGGCTCGGATGAATTCTAAAAATGTGAAGATGTCGAGCAATTTACTTGCTCAGTAGTAGCTGGCTCTGCGGTTTGAACGATTCGACTTGAAGTTGATATGTGGATTAGGGGGCGACCAGAGGCAGTGAAACAACATTGGCGGTTAGTTCATCATCTCCATCTGACAGAGTTGTTTCTACAAATAGACGGCCGGAAGCAGGTTCTGGAATCTCAAACTGAAACTCCCATTGGTTGTTTTCAGCGATTACAGCTGTGCCCTCGCTGATGAGCGTGCCATCTTGCAACAGGATTTTTACTGATAGAGATGCGGAGTCAGGTGAGAAAACAGTGCCAAAAACGGTTGTTAAGCCAGCCCCTAAAGGGCGATTGACTGGGTTGCCGATAATGATCTGGGGTGATTCTGCCGGGGGCGTTGCCCCTAAAATGGTGACCGGCACCTGTACCTCACGCCAACCTGCTTCCCCATAGTTTCCAGTTGAGGCAGCGATACAACCCCGGCCGTTAACGCCTTGTGGGATCTCCAGTACGCCATGCCAGCGACTGTCTTCAGGTAACAGGGTCAAACTTTGTTTTGCTACCAGCGTTTTGCAGCCATCGATCAGCAATCCGATTGTGAGTGTATCATCAACTAAAGGACCCGATATGGCCCCTTCTACATAAATGGGATGTCCGGCTACCCATGTTTCAGCCGCTGACGGCCGGAGTAGCTCGATAGCTGTTCCGCTTGCTATGGGATCATCAACTAGCGTGATGAATCGTTCAACCATCTGGCCCCCTGATTTGGCACTCAAACGGGCTGTTCCCCGTACATTTGGTGGAATCTCAAGCGTGGCTCGCCACCAGCCGTCAAGCTCTGAAACCACTATTTGAGCTGCAAGCGCATTTACACCTGAGCTAAGCGATAGGTCGACCTGGCGTTCAGCACCTGGCTGGACATATCCTTCTAGCTCTAATTGACGGCCGATCAGCGTTTCGCCCCCATTGCGTGGGTAAACGATGGTGAGGTCGACTTTTCCATTTTCATCGAACACCAATTCAGGTTCGGGTAGATTGGCTGTGATTGAGCTGATGATTTGATCTAGTTCAACGAGTGGAGGGGTAAATCCCGTTGCTGATAGGGCGTCAACCTGCTCTTTGAGTGCGGCGGTAGATTGGGCTGGATTCGAGATTTCGATGGGGAAGATGGCTGAAATGACCCCTCGGCCGTCGGCGGTTAATCCTTGCCACACGTACAGGAGCTCCAGCTTGTTTTCAGGATTGGCTAACAGTGTCACATATCGCAACCCGTTTCCGTTTTGAAACGGCAGTTGCTGGGCTTGAGCCGTGAATAGCTGAGGCTGATTCGTAATTGGCAGAAACGGGAGTTTGTCAGCGGTGTTTAGTTGCTGATCAGCCAGTAGATAGCTTTTGAGTAGATCGATCTCAAGCTGAGCACGAACATTGATGCTGGCATAGTCTCGAGCCGGGAATGCAAGTATTCGAGGCTGCTGCGTTAGATTGTTAATCGGCCATCCATCGATCAAAAACTGATTATGGTCTGGCGTACGCTGCCCGGCCGGGAGATTTTGATCGAGCTGACCTGCAATCAAATTATCGGTTTGAGATGGGTTGAGGCGAGCTAAATTTTCAGGTATCTCGACAAATATCCCTTCAAACCAAGCGGGAATCGGTGTCGCTAGAATCGGTTGTGGCGTTTCAAATACAAATTCAGCTTCGGCCGTTTCTGTGAGCGTGGGAAATGGACTGGCTGTGGGGGCCGGTGTGCTGGTACTTTCGGCCGCAAGTGGGGTTCCGACTAGGTCTGGTGGAGCATCGTTACAAGCAGCAAGGGCAAACATCATACTGCTGAGTAGTAGGCATAAATAGATTTTAGAGAAGCGGAAAGAAAATTTAATTTGTCTCAATGAAATGGTTGTCTGAGTGAGAATAATGTTCGGTAAGCGGCTACTACTCTATCATAAAAATCAGGGGTAGAATGAACTTTTATCGATTGATTTAGGAAATATGTCAGTCGGCACAGACTATAAAAAGTGGAGTGAAAAATGAACCCTCTTGAAAACCTTTCAACTGAACGCATCAGTGAACTCATAACAGAAATGGTCAAAATTGAAGCGGTGAGCGGTGGCGAACAGCCGATGTCAAATTGGGTGGCCGATTTTTTAACCCAGTTAGGGGCCGATGAACTTCATCGACTGCCGGTTGAAGAATCTGGTGAGTCGATTGTGGGTATTTTTAACAAAGATGGAACTGGCCCCGCCATGCTGTTGAACTTTCATCTGGATACGTTTCCGGTTTTTGCTGGATGGGAGACGCCACCGTTTGAAACGGTTTTAAACGGGAATCGGCTGTATGGGCTGGGGACACATGATATGAAAGGGGGTGCGGCCTGCTTACTGGCGGCCGTTGAGGCGCTGGTAAACGCTCAGGGTTCATTGAATGACAAATTGAAAGGCAAACTGGTAATTGCTGCGACATCTGATGAAGAAAATTGGTCACGGGGGGCACATGCCTTGGTGGCTAGTGGTCTGATCGAAGATTGTGGGTATTGCTTGATTCCTGAACCATCTTCGCCAAAAACGCTCACAGTGGGTGCCCGCGGCCGACATGTGTATCGGCTTCTGTTTCACGGCCGAACCGTGCATTCAGCTTATGGGGGCGGGATTAATGCTGTGGTTGATGCCGCTAAAGTCGCAGTTGAGCTTGAGAGCATGCCGCAGTCAGAATTTGGTTTTGATGCTGAGTTTAATCTGGCTGGAACGCAGTGTGTGATTGGATTAGAAGGGGGAAGCACTATGGTGTTGATGCCTGAAAAAGCTGAGCTGTTTGTTGACCGCTTTTTGTTGCCCGGGCAAACCCAAGAATGGGCTGCAGTGCAGATTAGAGACGCGGTTGACCGGGCGGGGATCGAAGGCAGTTATGAACTGTTTGTCGATGAACGGCCGACTCCGGCTCCCACCGCTTATGTGGTGCCGCCTGATTCTAAATTTGTATCAACGGTTCGTCATATATTGGCTGAAGAAACCGGGGTTGCTGTCGAGGATATCCGGTTGGATTTAGCCCGTAGTGTGGCTGATACGAACCACATTGCTGTCTATGGCAACGTGCCAACGATGATTTGCGGCCCTTTAGGGGGTAATACGTGTGAGACAAACGAATATGTACTGGTAGATTCACTTTTACCGACAGCAAGAGCCTATTTGCGCTCCGTTTTGGCGCTGATTGGCTGACAAAACATTAAGTTGTGAAAACAAAAATATCTGGTAAATTCATTTGTTAACTTATCGATCAATAAGTGTCTTTTGATCGGTTTGTACTTTGTCTGATTGATTGTGAAATAAAGGAGAACCCCCCATGGCAAGAGTAGCTTCCCTAGACGATATTTTAGAGATCGAAAAAACACCGCTTGAAGATCTCGATTTACCCAGCAGTACCTACGAGGCAATTAAGCGGTCGGCCGAAAAACATCCAAATAACCAGGCAGTTTCCTTTTTCTTGCAGGCAACTGAGTATCAAAAATCGACATCTGTATCGTATAAAGAGTTTTTCGCTAAGATCAACCAGACTGCAAATATGTTCCATAGTTTGGGAATAGGGCCAGACGATTGTGTGAGCTATATTTTGCCAAACCTGCCTGAAACTTATTACACGCTGTTTGGTGGAGAAGCGGCCGGAATTTCTGGTCCCATCAACCCGCTTTTAGAGCCACATGTTTTGGCTGAAATCATGAACGCATCCAAAACTAAAGTATTGGTGACGATTGCTCCTTTCCCCAATACAGATTTATGGGACAAAGTCTATGCGATTGCGGACGACGTCCCTACGCTTGAAACGATTTTGCAAATTGATATTGCAACTTATTTGAGCGGGATTAAGAAGTTTGTTGTGAATCTGATGCGCATCGGTAAAAACAAAACTGATATCAAAGCAAAGGTCCTCAATTTTAACCGTGAATTGGCCAAACAGCCGTCTGACAGACTGGTAAGCGGCCGACAGATTAAACCAAGCGATATCGCATCTTATTTTCACACGGGCGGGACAACGGGTACCCCTAAATTGGCAATGCACACGCATGCGAATGAAGTGTTTGATGGCTGGTCGGCCGGACGTGGCTTAGACACCCAGCCGGGTATGCAAACCTTGCTTGGACTCCCTCTGTTTCATAATTACGGTGCTATTGCTATTGGTGTTCAGAGCTTTTTATACGGGTCCGGCATCGTTATTGGCACCCCGTCTGGCTTTAGAGGGGAAGGGTTCATCGAGAACTTCTGGAAGATTTTGGAGCATTATCAAATTGATCTCTTCGGTGCTGTACCAACCTTGTTCACCTCGCTTCTTAATGTGCCTGTCAATGCAGACATTAGTAAAGTTGAGCTTACGACTTCTGGTGCCGCGCCACTTTCGGTTGAGCTAGCGAAACAGTTCACTGAGCATACCGGGATTAAAATTCTTGAAGGGTATGGTTTAACTGAAGGAACAAGCGCGAACTCTTGTAATCCACCGGCCGGTGAATCACGCATCGGCTCGATTGGGGTTCGAATGCCGTTTCAGCATATCGCAATTGCCCGTATGGAAGGAAATGAGTTCAAAGGGTTCGCAAACCCAGAAGAATCAGGCATTGTGGTGATGCGTGGACCGCAGGTTTTCCCTGGCTATAAAGAAGATTTTCAAAATGAAGGGGTGTTTATCGATGCTGGCGATGGGGGTGACCCTTGGCTGAATACGGGCGATATGGGCCGTATTGATGAGGATGGCTACATCTGGCTAACCGGCCGTAAAAAAGAGCTCATCATTCGTGGCGGGCATAATATCGATCCGAAACAGATTGAAGAACCGCTGCACGAACACCCAGCCGTGGCTCTGTGTGCATCTATCGGCCGTCCTGATGCCAGAGTGGGCGAAATGCCTGTGGCTTATGTTCAGCTAAAAGAAGGGATGACAGCAACTGAAGAAGAGCTGCTCGCATTTGCGGCTGAAAAAATCGGTGAGCGGGCAGCGATCCCGAAGAGAATTTACATCATTCCTGAGATTCCACTCACGGCTGTGGGTAAAATCTTCAAGCCAACTTTGACCCACCAACAGGTGAACGAAGTGCTTCAAGATGCTTTGAAAGCTGTTCCTGGGGTTGCGTCGGCCGAATGTAAAGCTGAAGGTGACAAGCGTTTAGGAACCGTTGCTTACGTGACAATCAAGGCAGAAGCTGGGGCGGACAAAGCCGCGATTGAAGCCGCTGCGAAAGAGACTTTAGGTGCATTTACTGTCCATACAGTGATCACGGTCATTTAGGCTAGACCGGTACTGGGCAAAGGATTCATTTAGATTGGTTGAGTAACTGGGGTTGATCGATAAAACTCCAGCTACTCGACTAATGATCGTGTCGTGGGCTCATCTTTAAGTGGTAGGCTTACTAGAAAGCAACTCCCTACATACTTTTGACTTTCAACCTCAATCGATCCCCCTAATAGCTGGCAGAAGCGGCTGGTGATAGCAAGGCCAAGTCCCGTACCTGCATGTTCGCGTGTGGTTGAATTATCTTCTTGTTGAAAGGGATTAAATAAATTGGGTAAAAAGCTTTCCTCGATCCCAATGCCGGTGTCCGATACTTCAAACAGCATGAATTGATTTGAGAAATCTTTTGTTACTTTAAGTGTGACGATTCCGTTTGTGGTGAATTTTGCCGAATTACTCAGGAGGTTGAGGAGTATTTGGCGTAGAAAGGAGCTGTCTGTCACAAACTGGGGGCAATCGACATCTAAAATGATTTCTAGCTGATTGTTTTGCTTTTCAACTAGCGGCCGAACGGTACCTGTGACACGATCGATTAGCGATTCAAGATTAATCGTGCTCCAACGAATTTCCATTCGCTCAGCCTCAATTCGAGATAAATCAAGCAGGTTGTTAATGAGTTCAAGCAAATGACGGCCGGAGGATGTAATGCGGCCGACATCCTCACTTAAATCGTTTGGATTAAGCTCTTCAAGGTCATCAAGCAGCGTCTCATCGATCAATTCACCATATCCGATAATCGCATTAAGCGGTGTGCGTAACTCATGGCTCATGTTAGCCAAAAATTCACTTTTAGCACGATTCGCTTTTTCAGCACGATCTCGTTCAGTTAAAAGTTGAAGCGTTCGTTCTTCCACCATCTGTTCGAGCTGATCTTGATACGCTATAAGTTCAATGCTTTTTTGCTCAAGGTCTTTGGTTTGCCTACGCAACTGTTCTGAGGTTGTATACACCTTTTTGACTGTAATTCTCAAGAGTAGAAAGGTTCCCCAAACAGAGACAAGAATGAGTAATAAATCCTCAAAAAGAGGGTCATTTAGCCTGATTTCAATCCATCCTAGCCTTTCAAAAACAAAAAGTAAGGTAACTAAAATCGAAGCACTAACGGCCATTAAGAGAGGAAGCTTGCGTGCGTTGAATACAGAGGCAAGAACCATTAAAACATAAACAAGATGGAAAACCGGGTCATAGAGGCCAGTTCCCAAGTATAGTGTCGCAGTTGTTATGACTAAAAAGGCTGTGACTGAAACAGTTCTGACTACTCGATGAAGGTGACCGTTAAAAAGCCAATATTGGCATAGCGCTAAGATCACAATAAAAGTGGCCGATAGGAATAGTGCCAACAAGCGCAGACGAGACGTGATTGCAGGTGTTTCGTAGCCGCCCACATATTGGATAAAGTTAGTCAGAACGATAAAGCTATCACCCACGATCATGATCCAAATTGCTCGATAGAGCATGACGGCTAGGTCTTTTTGTTGCTCCGGCCCATGGATTGAGTGGCGGTCGAGCCGATCGCGAATGTTTAATAATTCAAGTAGAGAAAAAGTTGTCAGTTGCTGCATGATCTCGAATTGGGCGTATAGATTGGTAGACAAATTAAAAATGAAGATTAATAGCGCAATGTTACTATCAAAATAGCGAAACTGACCCCTTAAGCTTGCAACCTGGCTATCTTATAGTCCTGTTGTGTGAAGTTGAAGCATGAACTTAATTGCTTTTGGTTGGTACCATTGATTTAATAAACGGAACTGAGCCATTTTGATGTCTGATTATAATTATGAAGCTAATTTGTGACATGAAGGCTACCCTTTGGCTTAACAAGTTGGGTATGATTAAATGGGAATAATTATTTATACTCAAAAAACAAACTTTGGGCTGATTCCTCTCAGCCATTTAGAGACCACCTCATAACAATTGAATGTCTGCCCCATTAAAAAAAACTTTATTTAGTGATGCTCTAGAACGGGCTAGAAATGAACTGCTCGATTTAGGACTGCGCAACCCGCTGCTCAACTTCCGGCCGATGCGTGCGCGTGGCGTCGAAATTGAGCAAGGGGACTCTGCGGCCGTACTAGATGCCCTAATCAACCGGGAAGAAAAGCTAGGATTCGTTTCTTTAGCTGATGCAGATCAAATTAATCGATACGACCTAATCACCCCATATGAGCCCGATATTTTGCAGAAGCGGCTAATGTATAGCCATGACTTAGCAGAGTCTACGATTCAAGAAAAAGGGGTCAATATTTTGTTCTTGGCCGTGGGGATGCTTTATTGGCGGCCGAAAGATCGAGCAAGGGTCTTGCGTGCACCACTTTTGCTTGTGCCGGTTACGCTCAAACGGCAAACGATTAAAGATCGATTTTTTGTTGAGCACACCGGCACCGGTTTGGCTGAGAATCTGACACTTAAGACAAAATTATTTCAAGATTTTGATATTGAACTGCCACCTTATGCAGTTGAAACCCCATCTGCAACCGCTTTGTCCCAAGCATTTGATCAGATAGAAAACGTGCTCCCGGCCGGTGAAGATTGGCGCGTCGAACTAGACGAAATGGAATTGGGATTCTTCGCCTATAACCGCTTTGTTCTATATGACGACCTTGATCCGGATCGTTGGCATTTAGAGAGCCATCCAGTGATGAGTGCGCTATACGGCGAGTACGGCTTTAGAGAAAGGCAGTCATCTATTCAAAAAGGAGAGCGGGTTGATAAATACATTAGCCTTGAGAAAAACCATCTTGTTCTAGAAGCCGACAGCACCCAGCTCATGTCACTCATTGACGCTCAACAGGGAATGAATTTGGTGATTCAGGGGCCACCGGGCACAGGAAAATCGCAAACGATTACCAACTTGATTGGGGAAGCGCTGGGTCAAGGTAAGCGGGTTTTGTTTGTTGCTGAAAAATTAGCGGCATTGGAAGTGGTCAAACGTAAATTGGCCGGATTAGGGCTTGAAGATTTAGCTTTAGAATTGCACGGGCACAAGACGACGAAGCGTGATTTTGCGGCCGCACTTAAACGATCTTTGGCATTGGGAAGTCCAACCCATGACGGGACATTGACTGAGCTAGACGAACTCAGAAAAGTGCAGGCAACGCTCAACGACCATAGCTTTTTAATGAACCGGCCGGTGATGGCTGATGGGCCAACTCCATTTGAGGCCTATGGAAAACTCATTGCGTTAGAGCAAGCGCTGAATGGAACAGATTGGTCGAGCTTGCAAGTTGAATTCGAGCAGATGCGCCATGCATTACGTCTACGCACCCCACAGCAAATTGAGTCTGCTCTTAATTTAATGGAGCGGCTTGAGCATTGGCGCAATCGCTTTGGGCTGCCCCCCAAGCACCCTTTTTATGGGATGACTATGACTGAGGTTGGGTCAACGCATGTTAATGGAATTCAGCAAACAGCGGCCGACTGGCACTTGGCCGCGAAATCTTGTTTGCTGCGGCTGAGTCAATTATGGAGCGCATTTAATGTGTCTATGCCAGAGTCATTTGCGGCTGCGGGAACCCTGATTCGTTTTGGTGAAAAATTGCAGGATGCCCCCTACTTAATCGGTTTCAAAACGGCCGATACTGCTTGGCTCGACCAATCTGACTATATAACCGAACTCTTGACGGCCGGACAAAAGCTGAATCAACTGCGAGCAACATATGACCCGCTGTTGATTCCAGAAGCATGGACGGCCGACTTGCTTGAGGTTCGCGGGCAGCTCAAAATGAGCGGTAGCGGTGTTTTTCGCCACTTGTCTAGTGATTATCGTGAAGCGCGACGCACATTGGCCAGCTTGTGTAAAGATGATGTACCTGCTGGGCGAGATGAGCAGTTGGCCTTGGTCGATGCGATCTTAGAGGGGCAACGGCTACAGCCTCTGGTCGACGGCGGATTTCCGCTTTTGCAGTCGATTATCGGGCCAGAGCGTTTGAGTGATCAAGAATCGGCAGATTGGGCCGACCTGCTTAATGCCGCTTTGTGGTTGATTTTGCAACACCAAGAAGTCGAAGCCGGCCGCTTGCCAGCCTTTATGTTGGGCTGGTTGACAGAGGGGATTAGCTATGATCAACGGACAAACATCTATCCGCTGGTGCAGCAGGCTCGTCAAACCTATGATCGCTTAACAGAAGCCGCTCAAAAAGTTAATAATATGTGCGGCCTGCCTATAAACCAGCTTGCGGAGCTGAGTTTAGACAATTACGTTGCATGGGTAGCGGCATTGGCGGCCGCACCTGAGCGTATTCTTGAAATGGCTGAATTCAACCGGCTGTCACGCGAGCTAAGCCGTCAAAGCCTGATAACGGTTTTGCCGTTTGTTGAAAAGTGGGAATATGGGGCTACGCATCTGGCTGAGCTGGTTGAATACGGTTGGATTAGCGCCCTGACTGAGCAAATTGTTAAAACAAACGGGCATCTTGAAAACTTTGAGGGTGCAACTCATGACGAAGCGGTTGAGATATTTCGCACCTTGGACAAAAAGTGGTTGGCCTACAACCGGATTCGTTTGGCCCATGCCCATCGTGAGGGATACACGGGGATGAATGCGGGGGGAATCAGCGAGGTTTTGGTGAAAGAGTCGCAGAAGCGATCGAACAATAAGCCAATTCGTGAACTGATCTCGCTAGCGGGCGAACGTATTCAGCAAATGCGGCCGCTGTTTATGATGAGCCCGCTGTCGATTGCGACCTTTTTGCCTCCTGGCGAAATTGAGTTTGATCTCGTTATTTTTGATGAAGCGAGTCAAGTCCGGCCGGTCGATGCGTTGGGTGCGATTCTGCGTGGCAAGCAAACGGTCGTCGTAGGTGACAACAAACAGCTGCCGCCCACGTCGTTTTTCGATACGGCCGCGCCACGGCGCAAAGTCGCTGATCAAGATGAACCAAATGAATCTGAAAATATAGGTGATGATGAATTCGACCTGTGGGCTGGGTTAGATTTTTGGGATGATGACGATTTGGAAAACGCTGAGCCGGAATCGATCTTAGATCTATTTTTGGATCGAGGAGCACCGCAACGTATGCTGCGCTGGCATTATCGTAGTCAGCACGAGTCGTTAATTTCGCTGTCTAATCGTGAGTTCTACAATAAAAATCTAGTACTTTTCCCCAGCCCGGATGGGGAACGTGCGTACAGCGGCTTGCAGCTGCGCCATAACCCCAACACTTTGTATGACCGTGGAAAAAGCCGGACGAACGGGCTAGAGGCGGCCGATGTTGCTCAAGCGGTGCTAAGTCATGCGCGTAGTCATTCAGAATTGTCGTTGGGTGTGGCAACGTTTAGCTCGGCTCAGCAGCAAGCGATTCAGCTGGAGCTTGAACGGGTGCGTAGTGAAAACCCTGAGTGTGAGCCATTTTTTGCCCAGCATGAGCATGAGCCATTTTTTGTGAAAAACTTGGAGAATGTGCAGGGTGACGAGCGGGATGTGATCTTTATTTCGGTCGGGTACGGCCGTGATCAGGATGGGAAGGTGCGGCTGAATTTTGGTCCGCTAAACGGCCGAGGTGGAGAGCGCCGGCTCAACGTGCTGATTACCCGCTCCCGTTTGCGCTGTGTCGTCTTCACAAATTTGACGAGCCAAGATATCGATTTAAAACGATCTGAGTCTGTAGGGATTGCGGCTTTTAAAGAATATTTGGCTTACGCTGAGACCGGCAAACTCCCTGCCGAATTTGAGCGACCCGATGACAATGAACGGCCGTTTTTCGATTCGGTGAAACAGGTTTTAGAAAATGCCGGCCATACGGTTGAAGCACGCATCGGTAAAGGTGGGGTTGAAGTTGATTTGGCCGTCCGCACAGCTGACGGGCGCAACATTGCCATTGAGCTGGATGGACGCGATTATCATCGGGCGTTGTCAGCCCGTGATCGGGATCGTGTACAGCAAGAGGTTTTAACCCGGCTGGGTTGGGAAGTGCATCGGCTGTGGATTCATGATTGGTTTAGGGATCGGGCTGGATCAGAGGCGAAATTGCTGGCATGGATCAACCAATCTGACCTAAAGCCGGAGGCATCAAACACGGCCGAAGAATGGAAGCTACAACGTCTACCTGACCGCAAAATTGGGCCGCTTGTTTTTCCTCCTTATGTTGAAGTGATAAAAAAAGGGAACAAAGACGATGTTCCGCAATATGCGTTAGAAGTTCTGACTGAGCAATGGCCGATGCGACGGCGTCATTTTCTATTGCAGGTTTGGCGGTCGGTTGATGATCAAGATGAGCTCACTTTTCTATACAACAACTTGCCGTTTATTGTCAGTTTGTGCAAGCCTCTGTATACAGTTGAAGATTTTTACCATCTTTCAAACAGTCCGCCGTATCGGGAACGAAACTGGGCAAACTTAGAGATTCAGCCCGATTTTAAAAAGGACGATATTTGGCATTGGGTCCCAAATGAAGATTTTGCGGGTGGTATTCTGGCTGTCATTAAAGAGGCAATTGAAATCGATGCATTTGAGGTGCCGGTGCGAGTTGCAGTGGCGATGGGGCTGGGGCGAGTAGGGAAGAAAAAGCAGTGTGAAGTGTTCCACATCATGGTTCAGCTGGTTAAGCAGGGCAGGCTGGCTTTAGATGGCCGAACGTTGTCATTGGCAAAGTCTGTAGGTGTAAAGTCAACAGGCCAGCCAGCGATGGAGGCGCTTTACGAGCAGTTTAAAACCTATCGGCCGAGCAGGCGCAAAACACAGCGTAATAAGATTGAACTGCCGATTGATGCCAAGCCCTACGAGTTAGCACAGGACAATATTCCCGAAAGATATTTTGCGATCCGGCCGATTGAAGGTTGGCATGATGCCGCTTATCAAAAAGGGTCGATGGACGGGTCGAACAGCTACTATCAGTACGATTTAGCCGGTCAGCAATTTGTTTTGAACGGGGATCAAGATATAGATTATTGGAGCTATTATGACTTTGAAGAAGAGTTAAAACCTCTCCGGACGGGACAGCTATTTAGTCGCCTTGGGTATGATTTTCAGCTGGGCAAATTCTTTCATGATGGGACGTTTGGCCTTTTGGTGAAAAAACCACGGGGGTTGGTGGGTTGGAATGAGACGATGTACCGGGTTTGGCGCAATCCGGCCGATGGGCTGTTTTACGGCCGGGTACGCTCCCACACCACGCGCAACTATCACCTGTTCGACAAGTGGGCACAGGGGCGTAACTTTGGCTCTGCTCGACTTGATCTGTGTCTAGGCGATTTAAGCAAACCGTTATTTACACCTGTGAAATGTGACAAAGTAAAAGTAGAAAACGACCTTGTTGAAGTCTTGGTTGACCGAGCACTTGAGCAGTCTGTTCGCCAGCAAGAATTAAGCAAAGTCGATTCGATTGTGGCTATCGAGCAGCCGATTCATATAGCTGAATTGCAGAGGCGTGTTGCGGCCGCTCTTGGCAATAAAACTGTCACGTCAACCGCTAAGAATTTTACGAGCCAAGTTGTTGAGTGGGGGACCAAAACGATGTTGTTGAAGCAGGTTGGGAACTTTGTGTGGCGGCCTGACTTTGATTCTAATTTCGAACCTCGTGAGCGTTCTGCCCTACCCTCCGTTTCCCGTAACATCGACTATGTGAGTGAGGGTGAATTAGAGGAATCGATTAAGCAGTTAACGTTTGAAGGAGTTGAATTTACCAAGAAAAATGTGGCTCTGATTGTGAGCCAGTTTTTAGGGGTGCGGAAGGCGAGTTCGATGCAGTCACTACGTGTGGAAGCCGCTCTAAAACGAGTAGAAAAGAAAAGCTAAGATAGATGAGGAAAAGGATTTGAAAAGAAAAGCTGTAATTTTAGATTGCGACCCGGGTCATGATGATGCAATCGCCATGATTTTGGCGTTAGCCAGTCCTGAGCTAGAGGTGCTAGGGGTTAGCACCAGTGCAGGGAACCAGACGCCGGAGAAAACGTTGAACAATGCTTTGCGCATTTTGACGCTGCTCAACCGGCCGGACATTCCCATTGCGGGTGGGGCGAGCAAGCCGATTCGACGCGAGTTGATTATCGCCGATAACGTACATGGGGAGACGGGGCTGGATGGGCCTGAATTGCCTGACCCCGCTTTTGATCCGCTGCCGATTACCGGCGTTGAGCTTATGGCCCATATGTTGGCTTT
>JBGCDP010000233.1:0-2711 GCA_045105475.1 Anaerolineae bacterium | reverse complement strand
TCAGACCGGCCGGGAGCTGCCCCACAAGCACTTAGCCCTAATGCAGTCCCTGTTAATCCCGCGGCTTTTAGAAACCCTCTGCGGGTCACTTCATTTTTTTCTTTAAACATTGTGTACCTTCTTTGTAATTAGTTAAGACTGATATCCGCACTATTGATCCGTCAAAGTCTGTGCGGTCATTGGTAGAAGGTTATCGATTGGGTGAATTATCGTTAGTGACAAATGTAAGCGAAAGGATGTTTCTTTGTCATAAGGTGGCTGCATGATGCGTGGCGTGGTGCTTTGACCGGTGGTCGACTCATTAAAAAAGTGGAGCTTTAGAATGATCATACAAAGCTGTTTAAGGCGGTTTACAGTCTATAATTTGACAATTTTGTGGGGGGTTTTATGTGGGCAATCGGATTGGGTGCAGGCTGCAGAAGTCATTGACTAATTTTTACTGGAGTGGCTATTCCACGGCCGGAAATGGTCGAAATAGTAACCGAAGATACCCATCACTTAGCAAGCATCTTGGTGGGGCCGGTGATTATGGTTTTGCTGAGAAGGAGCTTTGGGACAGGTAAAGATACCAATTACAGTAATCTAAACGATTCGTGACATTTATCAATGTACGAAATTTATAGCAGAGCTTATGGTGTATACGAAGTTAAAGCATTATCACGAGATTCTAAAAGTAGCTAACCACCTTGTTTGATTTGGCCCCTCAATCAATCTTTTGGCCCTTGCTAATTTAGGAAAGTACTTCCTGCTTTAAGTTCAATTTTAGTGGCACCGGTTAATTTCAGGAGAAGTTTGATATGAATAGAAAAAAGTTAAAGACAAAAGATTACACCATACAAATCGTATCCCCTTCAGTTGATAATAAATATGAAGATAAACCTCGATATTTATTGCGAGAAAAAGGGGCTGTCGAGACACATGAATTTAGTTCAGCAGAGTGTTTGCTGAAAAAAATCACAGCATTGGGTCATGGTCAGACACCTTCTGGTCCGCAAGAAGGCCGGAGCAAACCGAAGTTAAAACCTTCTGAAGAAGCTGAGTTATTGAAAATACTGATTAAAACAAGTTATTCCAAGCTTCGGCAGCTTCGTTTTGCAATGACTGATCGTATCACATCCGCAATGACTAGAGTGACGATGCTCAAGGTAGGCAGGCAATGTACAACATCGAAATCAACAGATAAATGGCTGAACGACAGTTTGAGTGATCTTGCTCAACTCTCACTAGCAATCGAAGATTGGACCCGTGTATGTGAATCATTTGAACCGAACGATCTAAATGATGTCCATGCGGTTAAGCGAATGGTCACCAACTTAATATGCCTCAATAAACCAGGCTGGAATACAAAATCAAAAACCATGCCATTGGATATTTCCAATGATACTCATCATTGTGTTCACACGAGACAGTGATTTGTAAATTTTTAAAAGAAGTTAACTCATCGAAGTAAACCTTTGTTTAAATAGGGCCATTTATGCATGGTTCAATTTCCACGCACATAAATTTACCAAGCTTAATGTCAACTGACATTTATCAAAAATCTTATGACAAAAACTACGTATTCACCTGCTATTTGTCACTATTGATTCTACTTTTTGATCCTTATAGTGTAGTAAACCAATCAAATGAACGATTGGTTTTATTCAAATGAAAGGAGATAAAAATGACTACTTACAACTTAGAACACAAATTTTTTGGACGCGAAATTACAACTGAATATGCAGGCTCAGTTGTTGGTTATGTTTTGGTCGGCTTGAGAGTCTTAATGGGCTGGGTGCTATTTCAAGGTGGCATTACGAAAATTCTTGATCCTGAATGGACGGCGGCTGGATTCCTGAAATTCGCCATTCCAGAAGGCAATCCATTTATCGGATTCTTTGGCTCTTTGGCTGGTAGCCCAGCCATTGACTTTTTAGTCATGTGGGGACTGACCCTAACCGGATTAGGGTTAATGCTAGGGGCGTTGACTCGCTGGAATGCATTCTGGGCCGCATTCATGATGCTAATGTTCTGGGTCGCTAGCTTCACTGGTGGATTGGGCGAATTTCTCCCACTAGAGCATGGTTGGGTGGTAGACGACCATCTGATATACGCGCTACTACTTTTTGGTCTTGGGGCATTTGGTGCCGGCCGCATCTTCGGAGTAGATGGATGGCTTGAAGCTAGATACCCGGCTCTTCGTGAAAACAGTTTTTACAACCTGCTATTTGGATAGCATCCTTTAACCCGATCGGTGTCACCCTATTGATGAGATTTAAGATAGGGCTGGCACCGATCTTTTTATTTAAGATCGATTATAAATGAGTGGATGCGTACCCTAATTGGATTGCCTATACTTGGGAGCTTAGAATTATTCTCTACACACATCATGTTAACCCACCCAAAAGCGAAAATTCTTTCTGTTGAAGATGACGAAAGTATCCAAGAAGTCATCAAAGCGTACCTAGAAATTAATGATTATGAGGTGCATACGGCCGCCACTGGGGCTGAAGGGCTGGCCCTTTTTAGCAACGTCCGGCCGGATGTGGTTATTCTTGACATCAATTTGCCGGGCATCAACGGGATGGAACTAGCGGCCCGTATTCGCAAGCAATCAGACGTGTACATTCTCATGCTAACCGCGCGAGGTGAAGAGATGGATCGCATTGCAGGTCTTAAATTAGGAGCCGATGATTATGTGGTCAAACCTTTTAGCGCGCGCGAACTCGTCG
>JBGCDP010000232.1:0-13426 GCA_045105475.1 Anaerolineae bacterium | reverse complement strand
AAGAGGACAAACGAAGTGATACACGGCCGTTGCGCAGGGGGGAATAATTTTTGGCAACAATGAAGCAGCAATGGCAGAAACAATCGATTATTTAATTAACAATTATGGATCAAATGGAACAAATGAAGTTTGGATCGCCGGTACAGCAACAGTTTATAGCTACCTTTTAGTTCGTGACAAATCAGTCATCACCCAACTCCAAGGGCCAGACCTAACCGTCACCCCCACGACTATGGCGACTAGTGAACCCACTGCGACAACTACCCCCACACTGCCCTCAACTATGATACCCCCAGCGACGCCAACAGCAACTCAAGAGCCATCAGAGAATGACGTCTTCAGCTATCTACCATTCACGATGACGGGCAATTAACATAAAACGCTAAAACTTTAAGACGGGAAACTTTTGTGTGTTTCAGCCCGCTAAACAACTGCTGATGAGCCTTGTCAATTTACATAATATTACGTAAACTTCACGAATGAAGATGATTGATTTGCGGTCCGATACGGTCTCTTGGCCAACTCCTCAAATGCGTGAAGCGATGGCTACGGCCGAAGTTGGGGATGATGTTTATGGCGATGATCCCACCGTCAACGAATTACAAGCGCTTGCCGCTGAAATGACCGGCAAAGAAGCCGCTCTTTTCGTGACGAGCGGAACGCAGGGGAATCAAGTGTCACTGGCGGCTCACTGCGATCGGGGTGAAGAAGCGATTGTCGGCTTTGATTCACACATTTTTAAAGCAGAAGCGGCCGGTGCAAGCATCTTAAGCAGCATCTCGGTTCTGCCTTTGCAAACGGATGAAATCGGCCGACTGAATATCGATGAGGTTCGCCAATTTATCCGACCAGATGATCCTCATGTTCCCATTAGCAGGCTCGTCTGCGCAGAAAACAGTTCAGGCAATAACAACGGTGCAGCCTTGCCCCTAGAGTATTTCAAACAGCTTCGCGAAGTTGCTGATGAAAATAATCTACTCGTCCATCTAGACGGTGCCCGCCTGTTCAATGCAACAACAGCCATTGGTGTTGACGTTAAAGAAGTCGCCCAATATGTCGATACAATCAGTATCTGCCTCAGCAAAGGGTTGTGTGCTCCCGCCGGATCTATTGTGGTTGGCAGTGAAGCGTTTATACACAAAGCCAAGCGTGCTAGAAAGCTTTTTGGTGGCGGTATGCGCCAAGCGGGAATCTTAGCGGCGGCCGGAATTGTCTCCTTAAAAGATATGACAAAA
This sequence comes from Anaerolineae bacterium, assembly GCA_045105475.1. Lineage (GTDB taxonomy): Bacteria > Chloroflexota > Anaerolineae > Promineifilales > Promineifilaceae > WTJY01. The sequence continues at coordinate 12,191 of JBGCDP010000232.1, read as the reverse complement.
CGGCTCGAGACAGATCATAAAACTGCAAAGCTTTTGGCCAATGGATTGGCTGAAATCCCTTTCATCGAGATTCAACCAGAGAAAGTTGAAACCAATATGGTTTTCTTTAAACTAGCTGAAGATTCGCCGGTTCCCCTCGAAATCATTAAAGAGCGGCTCAAAAATGAGTTTAATGTACTCATAGGTGGTGGCTATGGCACAAATTTCCGTGCTGTCACTCACTATTGGATTACAGAAGAAAAAGTGCAAACGACATTAGAAGGGATGCGCCACATACTTGCTTAAATAGCTTTTAAAATATGTCTGACATAATCGGTCAAAAAATCAATCAATATCGAATTGACAAAATCCTAGGCGAAGGAGGCATGGGACGTGTCTATTTAGCATGGGACGTCAACCTTGATCGTCAGGTCGCTATCAAGCTCATGCATTCGCAGTTGGCTGTGCAAAAAGAGTTTCGGGAACGTCTAACTCAAGAAGCGAAAACAGCGGCCGGTCTCGAACACCCGTCTATTGTGCGTGTCTACGACTTTGGTGACAGCGAACATGGTCTGTTCATCGCCATGGAATATATTGGTGGTGGCACACTGCGCAACCTGCTGCGTACGGTGCGAGGTAAAAACCGCTTCATTCAGATCGATCAGGTATTGCAGATCGGCGTACACATCGCTGAAGCGTTAGATTATGCCCATTCCTATAACGTTGTGCACCGAGACGTTAAACCGGGCAACATCATCTTAAAGCAGCTGCTTCAGCCAGAAAAACCGTCAGGCTCACCGTTTAGAGCCATGCTGTCAGACTTTGGCCTCGTCAAGGTATCTGAAAGTACGCTGAAAACTCAAACCGGTTTTACGATGGGCACCCCGATCTACATGTCGCCCGAGCAGTGCCACGGATCAGATCTAGACGGCCGAAGTGATATTTACTCACTCGGTGTTGTTCTCTATGAATTGGCAACAGGCCAGCCTCCATTTGCCTTTCGATCATTAACCGAAGCACTTTCAACCCACATGAAAGGGCAAATGCCGCCCTCTTCAAGCACAAAGCGGGGTGAAATTCCACCCGTTCTCGATACGGTGCTTAATAAAATGTTGGCCAAAGATCCTGATGATCGTTTTCAGACCGGGCAACAGGTTGCTGAATTTTTGCGCAATTCGGCCGGTTCTTTAGAAAACACGCCAACGCGGGCCATCCCAAAAATCTCGCGCGCCCTCGAAACCGAAGATCGAGAAATCGTTTCGCCTCCGGCCGATCATGCACTTTTGCTTGAATCTGGCGATAATGAACCTGCAAAAATCGAGCTAAACAAATCGGTGATTACGATCGGCCGATCGGGTAACAATGACATCACCTTACCGCTAGATGGCGTTTCACGGTTTAACACCCGTTTGCAGGCAACATCGGCCGGTTGGGAATTAATTGACTTAGGCGGCATCAACGGAACTTGGCTGAACGGAGAACGTATTCCAGCCCAAGAAGGGATTTTGCTCAAGGAAGGGGATCGATTTGAAATCGAGTCGTACGCATTTACGTTTCAAAGCCCATCGACAGATAAAGATGAAGCTGATCAAGATGAAGCTGACGCAAGCCACCCGCCAATGCCGATCATTTCTGATCCTGATCTCCAAGTCTCCTCAAGCGACAATCTTGAGGTTGGAGGCCCACCCGATGTCCCGTCGGATACAAATCCCCCTACACCCGTACCCTCTTCAGCCGGGTTAGATTCAGACGGTGCAATTGAACGCGAAAAACTAACTTTATTACTCTCACGTGAAAAATATCGGGTGAAAGCGGGGCAATCAGTCACAATTGGACTTGAAGTCTTTAACCGCTCGCAAGAAATGGCCCGTGTCAACGTGCGTGTCATGGGGCTACCCAGTGAGTGGTTTAAGGTTCCAGATGAGTTTACGGACATTCCAGCCCGTACCAGCAAATCGATTCCGGTTCGGATTCATACACCCCGTAGTCAAGATACACCAGTTGGTCCGCAGCGAATGCGTGTGCGGCTTATCTCGCCACAGTTCCCTAATCTAGATGCAGCAACGAGCCTAACCCTTGAGCTATCAGGTTATTCTGAGTTCAAAGCTGGCATGGAGCCTGAGGCGATTACACTGCCCAACGATGTCAGTGTAACCATTCAAAATCAGGGGAATTTACCCGGCCGTTATGCGATCCGGTTAGGACCCTACGATAAAAAACTTCAAATCGGCCAAATCATGAAGCCGGTGCATGTTTCACCAGGGCAAACGGTTCGGGTGCCAGTCCGACTCGAATCATCAAAGTTGCGCTTAACAGGCAGCAGCATCGAAGATCGTTTTAATCTGCATGTCGTTGACTTGGACGATGAAGCTCAAAATAGGGTTATGGGTGGCACAGTCACATTCAAGCCTATGATGCCCATGGCAACCGCATGGTTCTTAGGGCTTTTTCTAACCATCGGCCTCTTATCAGCCTGCATGCTGTCCATATACCGAAGCAATAATCCATTTCAAGTCTTAACAGAGCGATTTGGGCTAGCCCCCACAGCAACGGTGTTTACTTTTCTGGAAGCCACGCCTGAAATCGATGTTTCAGCGATAGCTGCCACAAGTGCGGCCGAGAATGCGACGCTAGCCGCCTTAGGCACCAGCGTGCAAACAACTGCAACCCCACCCGTTGACCTGCTGGACACTGACGGGGATGGGCTGAGCAACGGACAAGAAGCGACTTTAGGCACCAGCATTACAGAGCCAGACACAGATAGAGACGGACTAAAAGATGGGGATGAAGCGTTAAAATACGGAACCGACCCACTCATTCAAGATACAGATCGCGACACACTTCTCGATGGTGAAGAAGTGCTCCAATACGGAACTGACCCACGCAATGCAGACACAGACGGCGATGGCGTAACAGATGCCGATGAGATTCGGGCGCAAACGAACCCACTTGTTGGTGCCACCAGCATCCCCCCAACCGCTACCATCGCGCCGACGTCAGACGCAACAGCTACGCTCACTCCCATCCCACCAACAACGACGTTAACACCGGCCGTTGCAGTCACAAACACACCGCTCGTGATCGTTGTCACCGCAACACCGTTACCAACCAACACTTCCACGGCGATACCAACAGAGACGTTAACGCCTATCCCAGCAACAGCAACTGAGACGCTTGTTCCAACTCTGACCTCAACTGAAATTCCAACGGTTATCCCAACTGAAACAGCGACGCTCACGCCAACCATTGCGGCGACGGCCGAAGTCACGCCCACCGTAGAAGGTGATGGCTCTACCTCTATTGAACCGGTTGTTTTCTCACTGGCGTGTAACAGTGCATTTACACCAGATGGCAGCATCGGTAGTGAATGGGCCAGCAGTGCGATTAGCAGTATCGCTAGCAAGCCAAATGGAACCAATACGCTGAATTTATTTATGCATCGAGATGCTCAAAATATCTACATCGGTATTCAAGCCTCTGGTGCGGCGATTCCGGCCGAAAGTAGGCTGATGCTGTTGTTTGAAAACAATTCGGCCGGAGATCCAGATGCAGGGGACTTGATGCTATCGCTCACGAAGGCTGGGGTGTTATCAGCCCAAGTTGGCAGTGGAACCAACGCAGATGGCGTGGGATGGACACAGCTTCAAACTGGTGCTGAAACAATCATATTGGCGTCCAACGCAGCCAACGCTGACGACTGGCAAATTGAGCTTCAAATCCCGATTAATTTGGCTAACTCACTATTGGGCACAAATTTCCTGATGGGCGTTGATGCAAACCTCGTAACCGAAATTATCACATTCCCGGATGGAGTAGACTTCACATTACCTACAAGTCAGGCGATTGTGACCAACCCATCTTGCCAATAGCAAACCGCTTCTAATATACAGATTTTATGAAAGTAGCCGTTAGCGTTTCACTGGGGAGCAAGGTGCGGGATGCTGAAGCAGAAATCGAGCTATTGGGGCAAAAACTTTTACTCAGACGTGAAGGTTGGAACGGATCAGTTGAGCAAGTCACCCAACGTTTTAAAGAGCTCGATGGGCAGGTCGATGCATTTGGTGTGGGAGGTATCGATCTATGGGTCTACTCAGCCAGCAAAAAATACCCACTTAATTCAGCTCACAAACTAATCAGATACGTCGATAAAACCCCAGTTGTAGATGGCAGTGGCTTAAAGCATACGCTTGAACGGCAAACGGCCGGAGTTGTGACGAGCATCACCGACAAGCGAAAAGTGCTAATTGTCTCAGCACTTGATCGGATGGGAATGACCCAATCATTTTTTGAAGATGGGTTTGATGTTTTGTGTGGCGATGGAGCGTTTGCTCTGGGAATTCCCTTAAAGATAAGGACACTTAAAGGCTTAGGTAGACTAGCTAATATGCTGTTGCCAATCGTTTCGCGCTTACCCATCCATATGATTTACCCAACGGGTGAAGCTCAAAATGTGATTGTTCCCAAATATGCAGATTGGTACAAATGGGCCGATATTATCGCCGGAGACTGCTTATATATAAAAAAGCATATGCCGGACGATTTAGCTGGAAAAATTATCGTGACCAATACGACAACTGCGGCCGACCGTGAGGCGTTCCGTCGGCGCGGAGTCGAAACGGTTATTACAACTACACCGATAATCAACGGCCGGTCGTTTGGGACAAATTTATTTGAGGCGGGTCTAACGGCGGTTGCAGGCAGAGGACGGCCATTATTACAGACAGAGTTAGACGGGTATATTCGGGAACTAGGCTTACGACCTACAGTTGTTGATGATTAAGCACCTACTTGCAACCATATTATAAGTCTTGCCAAGTTCTATCTAGATTCAATTTGCTCAATACTGCCTGATGAAGATTACCAATCAGTCTGCTCTTTTAGCTTAGCTGCATAACGGCGGGACATCGGTATTTCAGTTGAGCCATCGCCAACTTTAATCATATAACCACCCGAAAACCATGGGACAACTTCGGCCATATGGTTAAGATTAACCAAGTAGCCTTTATGCACCCGCACAAATTGATTTTCAGGCAAACGCTCTTCAAGCTCTTTAAGCGTTTGGCGCACCTGCAGCTTCTCCCCATCAGCAGTAGCTATAAAGACTTTTTTCTGTTCTGCCTCGATATACAGAATGTCAGCAAAACCCACTAATAATCGATTGCCGCTTTCTCTTTCCCCCCACAGTTTTTCAATAGGCTTACTTTTATTATCGCTTGCAGAAGGTAGCCCTACCATTTGCTCTAGCACCGCCCTGACTGCTTCTTGCTGATGACCAAGCTTGTCTTGTTTGGCTAAAGTTTCACGAATTCGCTCAATCGTCTTCCCTAGCCGACGTTCATCAAACGGCTTAACGACGTAATCGAGCGCAGCCATCTCAAAGGCCTGAACCGCATGATCGCTATACGCAGTTGCAAAAACCAAGAGCGGCGGCCGTTCCATTTCAATGATCATGGCCCCGGCCGTCAACCCATCCATTCCCGGCATATTGATATCAAGGAAAGCGACATCGGCTGCATTTTTAGTCAAGAACTCAACCGCTTCACGGCCGTTCTTTGCCTCAAACAGTTCAGCATCTGGTACAAGCTGTCCCAAAATATAGGCCAGCTCTTTACGAGCCGGTTTTTCATCATCAGTGATTAAAATACGCATAAGAAAATAATTCAGAGAAAAGTTTAACTACGATGTCGGATCAATTGGGACTCGCAACTCAACCGTTGTCCCTTTGCCTAAGGTCGATTCAACTTTAAATTGGCCCCGTTTGCCATAATGGGCTTTTAAACGCTGCTGAATATTATTTGTCCCAATACTGCCTTCAGGTGCCTTTGTAGGATCAGCCACCAGCTCTAGGCGACTAGGCTTCATGCCAACCCCATCATCAATCACTTGGATCACCAGGTCATCACCCCCGCCCAAAATCATGATCTGCAAACGGCCGCCGTCAGGTTCGGGTGCAATGCCGTGGACCACACTATTTTCAACAACTGGCTGCAAGAACAAAGTGGGAACTTCAATGTCTAACAGCTCCTCGTTTTGAACATACCACGCGATTTCAAGCCTTTCATCAAGCCGCGCCTTTTCCAATGCTAAATACGACTTCGTAAACTCGATTTCCTCACGTAGCGTCACAAATTCGCCAGATTTTAAGGCCACCTGAAAAACATCTGATAAATCTAACAGCAGCTGGCGGGCCTGATCCTGATCGGTCCGCACAAAGTAACGAATCGTATTAAGCGAATTAAACAGGAAATGCGGGTTGATTTGGGCGCGTAAAGCTCGAAGTTCAGCCTGAGTCAAAGCAAGCTGGTTAACCTCAGCTTGGCGCAATGCGGCCAAGCTACGCGCGTTGGTTGTCAGAATCATAAACATGGTCACAACCAAACCACTTACAAAACCACCAGCCAGCAGTGGTTCGATGACATAGTTTTCATCGATCACCAAAAAGGTGAAAATCGTAGGGACTAGCTCAAGAAAAATGCCAGCGACGAAAAGTGAGCCGATACCAGACTTCAAGATCAACAGCAGTCGGCCGATTTGAGCAGCTACAAATCCAGCCCACACCTTCGCCAGCAAAGCGACATTGTTTAAAAAGAACCAGCCAAACAACGACCACCAATCGTTCTCTGTGAGCAAGCTCAGGTTCCCGTAGGATTCGTTGAGTAAATCAAGAGTCCCTTCAACAAAGAAGCTCATTAGACCAATGGCGATCCCAAAACGCCATCCACCGATTAGGCCGGCGGCCGCAATCACCACCAAACCAAAAGTGACATACCAATCATCAAAATTAAAGACAAACGCCAAGTTTGCCAACTCAATTACTGCAAATATCAACACCAATTGACGCGTTTGCTGGCGGTTTCTTTGTCCTGAAACAAACTGCTGAAATAGTGGCCGGGTGGTGAGAATCACCAAAAGCGCCAATGGCAGAAGCACCTCTTGAACAGCGATACCAAACAGGTATGGATTGGTGCCAGAGTCTGTTAGAGCCTGCAACGGTGATGAGAAAATCTCAGTCTGAAATGCTTGGGCTAGAATGTAATAGAGCAGGGTCGCCGCCCCAATCAAAGCAGCAGGAGCCACCCACGGCCGCCAACGGGCAGGTGAAAAAACGATGGGCAATGTGGCTTGATTGGATGAATCCATTGGTCTTGGTTGCGGTTCAATTACCGCATCTGATGAGATGATTGGATCTAAAGGAGCTAAATCTGGGGCGGGTTGGTCATTGGTCGAGGACATAACCTCAGCCTAACATAGCACGAGTTCTTTCTGGTTCAAAAATCGATGTCCGGTCAAATAGGATGACAAGTGGTTGTCTCTAAAATTACAGAGCCGATATCGGCCCATTTAAACACCAAAGGTTAGCTAGGATTACTATTCAATCGTAACCTCAACAAATATCTGACGTTCATCTGCCAGCAGTGGGAAATCGTTACGGTCAGGATCAAACAGCTCTAAATCAGGATTGTTTATGTACAATTTAACACGCACAGTATCACCTGACTCAACTTCTTCAAGTGGGATGTCTAAGCTGTAAAATAAGCCTGGCTCTAAAAGCAGCTGCCCTGCAATGGTGTATGAATCGGCCTCAATGGGCAATTTTTCAACAACAAGCCAAGCCGCACTCGGTACCGCCACCAAATCAACGTGTAATGACTCGGTCGTAGCAATACTGTCAACCGCTAGAAGCCCTTCGATATCTGATCGAACCGGCACCAGCAGCTGTTTTGGGTCAACACCCGAACGAATTGGGTCGTCCTCGGGGAAGTCAAAAATCCCGGTACCATTCGAGTCGGAGAATAGGGATAGTAAAATTTGAGTCGTTACAGCATTCCCATCCACATCAATCTCAATAAATTCTGAGAGCCCTGCTTTAATCGGAGTTGAGCCTAAAATTCGCTCAGGAAAGCCATTTTCATCTTCGTCACCAAAAGCAACGATATAACCATCTACAGGGGAAGTCACCCGACTAACGGCGACAAGATCAAGCATCGGCTGGTCGAATGCAACGATGTCAGCAGGCAACCCGACTGACATTTCAAGCACAATCGGCTCTCCTTGAAATTCGGCCGGCACATCTGCATCAGTCTCAAATTCAGCGACATTGCCCAGATCTTGCAACAAATGCAATTGAAGATTTGTGGTCGCAACATGCCATTGAACAGGAACTGGAATATCTGTCGATGCACCGGGTGGGACGGCCGCAAAACCAAGCAGTGCTTCGCCGCTCTCATCATAGACAGCGAGCCAACCTGGCCCGTCACTCTGAACTTGATCAACGCGCAAGAAACCATCCTCAGTTACCACCAACGTATCCGTTTCAATCATCGGCCGACTCGCAGGTGTATCCACGGCCAGCGTTTGAATCAGTACTAAATTGTCAGCATCGGCCACAAATTCACTGTCAGCATCACGTCCACTGTGCAAAGCCACCTGAATCGAACGGCCGCGAATGTCAGCAAGATCAAAGTCAACGGCAACACTATCTTGGATACCTGCATCGATCTCAGTAAAACCAAGCGCTTTTTCGGCCGTGAGCGTCCCATTCGAATCGGGCCAAATGACCAACCAGCCATCCTCTGGAAACGAAATTTGGTCAAAAACAACTTCGTCTTCCTCTAAATAGATGGGGTTTGACTCATTGCCTAGCTCTTCTTCGGAAGTTGAAAGCTGAATAGCGGCAGGAACCGGTGTCGGGGTTGGAGACGGTGTTGCCGTAGGTTCAGGTGTGTCTGTCGGCTCAGCTTCTATAAGCTCTTCAGCAGCTTCACCTGCTTCAGAAGTAACCGTTTCGCCGTCCTCAGCCTCGGCCGCTTCAGTTGAAAGCGATTCATCTAAAGCAGTTTCAGACAGCTCACCATCATCTGCCCCACCGCAAGAAAAAAGGAAAATCAGTCCAAAACCGATTATTCCGATAAGTTTAATTTTTTTCGAAAACATAGGCTGGAATTTTACAGTGGTCGGCCTAGCTCGGCACACTTTGACTCGGTATTTGCAATCTCCGCTAAGGCTCAACTCATCCACAACCTGACCAATGTTGCATACGAGGCCTTTAAATAAACAGTGACAACCTAAGCAATCTGGGCGCTTTCAATAACCACTTTTCATCGATCACTGATAAACTCTTAGCATGCAAACGACACAAGTTGATATTCGAGAAGGGCTGATTAATTTAGCCGTTGGCCAACCGGGTTTTTCGATATTGCCCACAGAGCTTATTCAAAAAGCGGCCGTGCATTGCTTTGGGCTAAACGATCCAGAAACACTTAACTACGGGCCAGAACAAGGAGATGCGTATTTTCGCGAAAGCTTGGCAAAGTTTCTAACCCCCCACTATGGATTTCCAGTCCATCGGGATGAGTTATTTGTCAGCACCAGTAACTCGAGTGCGATCGATTTGGTATGCGCTATGTTTACGCAACCGGGTGACACCGTCTTCATCGAAGAGCCGACTTACTTTTTAGCGCTCAGCATCTTTCAAGTTGACTATGCGCTAAATGTAGTTCCCATCCCTGTAGATGAACATGGTATCAATTTAGAGGCGTTTGAAGCCGCATTAGCCAAACACCGGCCGAAGTTTGTCTACACGATTCCCAGCTACCACAACCCAACCGGAGTCTCAATGAGCCAAGAACGGCGCGAGCGTTTGCATCAGCTGGCTCAAGAGCATGATTTTTTAATCATGGCCGATGAGGTTTATCAATTACTTGGTTTTAATGACAATCAACCGCCCCCGGCGATGGCCCAATTCACGGCCGGAAATCGGGTCATCTCTCTCGGCTCATTTTCAAAGATATTGGCCCCAGGCTTACGTTTAGGCTGGATACAAACCGGCCCTGACCTGATGGATCGTTTTTTAAAATTTGGCAAAGTCGCCAGTGGCGGCTCATTAAACCACACCGTTTCAGGCATCGTGCGTAGCGCAATCGATTTAGGCTTACAGGGTGATTTTCTTAACCATATCAAAAGCATTTATACCCATCGTATCGAATTGATGGATCAGGCTTTGCGGCGGCATTTACCCAGTTCGATTAAATGGGAAAAGCCAGAGGGTGGATTTTTCTTTTGGTTAACATTGCCAGATGGGGCAAGTGCGGCCGAACTTGCCTCAAAAGCTGACGCTTATGACGTTGGGTTTGTTCCAGGGCCAAGCTGCTCTAACGTCGGCGGACTCGATAACAAATTCCGACTCAGCTTCGCTTTTTATGACGATGATGACATTATCGAAGGGTGTCGTCGATTAGGGAAATTTTTTGATGACTCACTATAAGTTTCTTGTTGTTGGTACCGGCATGATCGGATCGGCCGCTATGCGCCACCTGAGCTTGCTCAGCGACTCTGTTTGTGGAATTGGGGCTGACGAACCGACCGATCCAGAAAACCATAATGGCGTATTTGCCAGTCACTATGACCAAGGGCGCCTCGCCCGTAAATTTGGTAAAAACCTTGTTTGGGTGCCGTTGGCGGTTCACTCAATTGACCGTTACCCTGAAATTGAGCAGCAATCGGGCATCACGTTTCATGGACAAGTAGGCGCGTTTATGGCGCTCAAGGCCAAGGGTGGCAGTCGTTACGTGCTTGATGATCTGAAAGAAGCGATGGTTGAGCACGATGTCTCGGCCGATGTGTATGAATCAGGTGACCTGCGTTGGAAAGAGCAGTTCCCGTTTTTGAACTTTCCAGATGGCTACCGGGTTGTGTTTGAGCATAAACCGGCCGGATACGTTAACCCTCGCCAGCTGCGTAAGGCCCAGCTTGCTTGTGCAATCGACAATGGGGCCACTTCGTTAGGGGAAGAAGTCGCCACCATTAAACCTTCGGCCGATTTTGTAGAGGTGATTCTTGATGATGGTCGTCGCTTTACGGCCGACAAAGTACTCGTCGCGGCTGGAGCCTTTGTTAACAAGCCAGGCATCCTCCCAACTCACATCCCGATCAAAGCCCAGACAGAAGTAATCGTTTTGGGTGAAGTTTCAGCAGCCGAAGTTGAACGGCTCAAAGAAATGCCCACGGTCATTTATCAGATCGATGACTCAGAGATCAGCGACCTGTACATGGCTCCGCCACTGCTCTATCCAGATGGGAAATGGAAAATCAAAATGGGTGCTAATACTGTTTCAGACGAATATCCGGCAGACACGGCCGCTATTGGTGAATGGTTCCGCACGGGCGATTCTGATCAGCATAAAGAGGCACTGATGCGGGCGTTGACGTCTCAGCTCCCAGATGTCGTATTTAACTCTTTTGAAACGAAAAAGTGTGTCTTAACCATTACACCATCAGGCAATCCGATTATCGATCAGGCTGATGAAAGCGGCCGATTATTTGTGGCAACAGGTGGGAATGGCGCGGCCGCGAAGTCGTCAGACGAAATCGGCCGGTTGGCAGCGGAGTTTGTATTTGACGGCCGGTGGGAAAGCGAATTAGAGCGAAGCGGTTTCCAGCTCAATGCAAATCAAGATTAGGCATCGACTTTTGAATGCTCCATCTGGCTCTGAAGCCCATAGAATCTTTCAAGATTTTCCTTAATGTACCACGCGTGTGCAGGCTCCAGATGGATCATCAAAGCTTCTTGGTCGCCAGTGATAAAATCGACATGCAGGTCGCAAGAACGAACTTCTGCTCCTCTACGGTAATGAGTAGATTCAAAAACGTGGAATTGTAACAGTCGGTTCGCTTCTATCTGATGGTTCTTTTTCGTGGGAAGCAAGCCTGTGTCGATTTTCAGAGTATGATGATCGGCCGTAATCAACGTTCGATTAAGAAGCCCAGCCAAACCTAAGTATAGAAATGTCGCTCCAAAGCTAATCAGTGCCAAGATGATAAACAGCCAAATAAGAATCGCCCTTAACTCATCGGGCAAAATAACAGAAGGATCCCCAATATCCTTAAAGTTTTGCCAAGGTTCAAAAATTGCAGCACTGGAACCAAAAATTAATGCGATTCCTGCAACAAGAAAAAAAAGACCGAACCAATTAATTTCCCGATAGCCAAACTTTAGCTGCTTTTCGCTATCTTCAACGATTTTAATGCCATCAGGTTTGGGGGAATATCCCTTTGGGTTTTGCATTTTGGAGTGAATCTGAAAATCAGCCAACAATTTATGAACAGCATTGTCTGGCTAACCGACAACTAAATTGAAATCTTACGCAATTTAATGATAAATCAGATTTGGCCCGAAGCCAAAAGGGGATTTGCGGACAGCAAAATCGGCCCAA
>JBGCDP010000231.1:0-2525 GCA_045105475.1 Anaerolineae bacterium | reverse complement strand
GAAGCGCAGTACATTTTTCCAGTTTGCCGCCCCCAGCATCTTTCTGATGACCCTGCTGATGGTGATTCCATTGGTTATGGCGATTTGGCTTGGGATGAACTTTATTACGTTCCGCAATATTAATGAGCCTGAATTTATCGGTCTGCAAAACTACATCGATGTACTCGGCGACGCCCGATTTTGGTCGGCCGCCCGCTTCACAACCATTTACACAGCTATTGTCGTACCCGGCCGGATCGTGCTGGGGCTGGCGGTTGCTCTGATGCTAGATCAAGTTTCCAAAGCGATGCGAGGCGTCTACCTCTCATTTTTCCTACTCCCATTTATCATCGTCCCCGTCGTAGGCACGCTCATGTTTAAGCAGCTGTTTGACGCCTCAGGATTAGTGACTTGGGCCTATCAAACAATTTTCGAGACTCGCCTGCGTTATAACGAAACTACTGTCAAGACACTCATTATGATCCACGGTATTTGGTATGTGACCCCATTTGTGCTGGTCACCTACTTTGCCGGTCTTCAAACGCTCCCAAGTGATTTGATGGAAGCTGCCTCGATTGACGGCGCCAACTGGTGGCAAAAAGTTCGGGGGATCGTACTTCCTCATTTGCGTTCATTAACGATTTTCATCCTACTCGTATCGATCATGGATTCCTATCGAATATTCGATAGCATTTTCGTTTTAACGAACAACTTAAATCCAACGTTCAAAGCGGATACCCTGATGACTTACAACTTTTCAACCGCCATCCAGTTTGCACGGTTAGGTAAAGGGAATGCGATGGCGATTATCACTGTTATTGGCATTATGATTGTTTTAATTCCAAATTTAATTCAATCATATCGAGAACAAATCGAGGAGCGTTAAATCGATGGAAAAGACTAAAAATCCAATTGTACGGGTCGCGATTCACATCTTCCTGATTGTTTTCACAATCTATAGTGTGCTTCCATTTTATTGGACCACGGTGCAGTCGTTTAAAACCTTTAAAGATGCGAATTCTCGTACCCCAAAGTTTTTATTCACCCCCACATGGGAAAACTATCAAGAACTTTGGCTCAATAAAGTGCCAGAAAATGGATACATGCTTTTGTTTTTCATTTTGATGGCGGTTGTGCTTTTGATCTGCATGGCCTTATTTGCTGAGTTTTTGCCTTGGCCTAATTGGGCAACTTACTTGGGCGTAGCCCTTGGTTTTGCAGGTATCCTCTGGGGCATTCCTGAATATATAGAAACGGCCGAATTTTATGACTATTTTGTCAACACAATTATCGTTACCGTTGGGACGGTCGTTGTCTCGATTACGATAGGCTGTTTGGCCGGTTATTCACTGGCGCGCTATTCTGGAATTGCCAGTGTGGTTGTGTTAATCGCGGCTCTGGCCTTTCGGGCATTACCACGTTTGGCCTTTATTTTGCCCTACTATCAGATCGGCTCTGCTCTTAATTTACTCGACACTCGCTTCTTGGTGATTTTGACCCTTGTGGCGGTAAATCAGCCCTTCTCAATCTGGATGCTTCGTAGTTTCTTTATGGATATCCCGAAAGATTTGGAAGAGTCAGCCATGGTCGATGGTGCCAATCGTTTAACCGCTTTTCGTAAAGTAATTATTCCGATCATGTGGCCGGGGATTATCTCAACCGCTTTGTTCTCGCTATTGTTGGCTTACAATGAATTTTTGTTGGTCCGCATTTTGACACAGACCAACTGGACTCTACCTGTTGCGATTTCGCGCTATACCGGTGGTGAAGATCCACGCCATCTGACGCTAGCTGCGGCCGCGGCCGTGTCAGCCACAATTCCGATTGTGATTGTGATCTTGTTCTTCCAGAAGAACTTGGTGAAAGGGCTCGCGGCCGGTGCGGTGAAGGGATAGTTCAACAAGCCACACCTAATGTCTAAACAAATTAAGCCCCGATCGAGTATAAGATATGGGGCTTTTTATTTACCCATCTTTATTTAAAATGCCTACGTCTTAAAGAAAAATGTCCGCAGAAAAAAACAAACAACTCGTAGATGATATGTATTCAGGGCTGAACGAAAATGTTCTCGGCTTGATGCAAAAATATTGGAAAGAAGACATGGTCTGGGAAGGTCCGGCCGGAATCGGCACGATGAACGGGATCGAGGAATTCGAGAACGTTTACCGTGATCCGTTCATCAAAGCATTCCCCGATAAGCATGCGACAGACATCGTGCGTATTGCTGAAGGGGATGAATGGGTCGCAGGCACCGGTTATCAAGACACGACCTTTGCTGAAGATTGGCTAGGCATCAAAGCAAGTGGTGAAAAGATCCGCATGCGCTACATGGACTTTTGGCGAGTTGAAGAAGATCCAGAAACAGGTGAACGCAAACTGGCTGAAAACCTCGTCCTGATCGACGTTTTGGGCGTCATCGAGCAGTGTGGCTACAACATTGAGAATGTGCTCAAGTTTATCGGCTCAAAACCGCCGGAGTTCTTCGATAAAGAGTAATCACTGAATATGAAATACCAAAACGCAAAAAAACTGGTTCGCGACTATTA
>JBGCDP010000230.1:0-3238 GCA_045105475.1 Anaerolineae bacterium | reverse complement strand
AGGGCATCTTAAGCACATGCCTTCACACATCGATATTTTATGTGGCGATTACTACGCGGCCGTGGTTGCAAACAATCGTGCACATGAAGCCAATAATAAATTTCTAGCACGCGAAGGTGATTTAAACGAATACACGTTTTATCGTTCCCATGACATCCATTTCAAAATATATGCTGCGATGTTGCTCGGGGATTTTGCGACCTCGATGGAAGCGGCCGGTCAGATGCTTGAGCTGGCGAATGATCAAATATTGCATCTGGAACGGCCGCCGATGGCATTTACGCTCGAAGGAATGGTTTCGATGAAGCTGCACGTGCTGATTCGGTTTGGCAAATGGCAAGAAATTATTGACGAGCCTTTCCCCCAAGAAAAAGATTTGTATTGCAATACCGTGGCGATGCTCCATTACGCCAAAGGGATTGCATTCGCCACACTGGGCGACTTCGAGGCTGCCGATAAAGAGCGGGAGGCATTTAAAGCCGCTCAAGGCAACCTGCACAAACACCGCTACATCTTTAATAACACTTGCGCAGATATTTTGCTGGTAGCTGAGGCGATGCTAAATGGTGAAGTTGAGTACCATAAAGGCAATCATGAAGTTGCTTTTGATCATCTACGCCAGGCAGTTGAGTTAGATGATAATCTTGCTTACGCAGAGCCTTGGGGTTGGATGATGCCAACCCGGCATGCGCTGGGTGCCCTATTGCTTGAGCAAGGCCATATTAATGAAGCAATGGCCGTTTATCGAGCTGATTTAGGCTTAGATGATACGGTTTATCGGCCGCTACAGCATCCTGATAATGTCTGGGCATTGCACGGATATGTTGATTGTTTGAAGAAATCTGGCAATATGACTGAGGCCAGTGCGATGCAAAGTCGACTTAACTTGGCTCTGGCTCGAGCTGATATTGAAATTAATGCGTCTTGCTTTTGCGCTAAAAAGAGCTGCTGCTCATGACAAAATCACCCACTGGGAAAAAGAAAATCGGGATCGCTTTTAGTGGTGCTGTTGTGCGTGGTTTTGTCCACGTCGGGGTACTGCAGGCACTAGAAGAAGAGAATATTCGGCCGGATATCTTTGGTGGCTCATCGGCTGGTTCAATCATCGCGTACTTGGCAGCCGCCGGACTCACCTCGCAGCAAATCCTAAACACCTCGCATAAAATCAGTTGGCTGCGCATGGTCCGGCCGATACTCTCAAAATTGGGTATTGTTTCCTTTCAGCCATTAGAACAGCTTCTAATTAAGCAGGTGGGCGATCTTTATTTTGAAGACTTAGCAGCTCCGCTTGTTGTATCGACGACCGATCTTGACACTGGTGAGCCCGTTTTGTTCAGCAGTGGTCCAGTTGCCCCGGCCGTACATGCCAGCTGTGCCGTTCCTGGTCTGGTCAAGCCGGTAAGCCATGCCGGACACGAATTACTGATCGACGGTGGGGTTTCAAATAATACCCCTTCGCATTCTGTACGCAGCTTAGGGGCAGACTACGTGATTGGTGTAGACGTTTTTTCTCCACATCGCCGCCGCTTTGGGGGGCCAATCGGTGTTGGGTTAAATGCGATGGAGATTATGGTTCGGAATTCAAACCGGGGGCCATTAGGGGCTGACTGCCTGATTGCACCTGATTTGAGCGATGTATCATTTTATCGTTTTCGGCAAAAGCAACGTATGATCGACATCGGCCGGCGAGAGGCCGAAAAGCACATCGATGAAATTAAGCGCGAAATGACTTCTGAATAGGCTTTTCGCATTTTGATGGAGTGGTGGAATCAAGCCGTAAAACACAAAAGGTGACCGCCTTTCGACAATCACCTTTTAAAACGTTTAATTAATTGAATTAACCTAACCAGCGTTTACGCCGTTTGTAGTGCTTTACTTCACGATAACTTTTACGTTCGCCTAATGAAGTCAATCCCAAATAGAACTCTTTGATGTCTGCATTGTTAGCCAGCTCTTTCGCTTCCCCATCCATTACAATGCGGCCAGATTCCATCACATAAGCATACTTAGCCGCATTTAAAGCCACATTCGCATTCTGCTCAACAATCAGCATTGAAACTCCTGATTCTTTGTTGATCTGTTTGATGATGTCGAAAATATTTTGCACGAGCATCGGTGCTAATCCCAAAGATGGCTCATCGAGAAGCATCAATTTTGGTTTAGCCATTAACGCCCGGCCGATAACGACCATCTGTTGCTCACCACCTGATAAATAGCCAGAGGTACGATTCCTAAAATCGAGTAACCGCGGAAAGAAATGGTATACCTCGTCCAAATCTTGCTTTAATTGAGCTGAGGATGCATTCCGAAATAGTGCTCCGGTACGTAAGTTTTCTTCAACAGTTAGATGACCAAATAAAGGTCTGCCTTCTAATACCTGCACAATCCCCATGCGAACAATCTCATCTGCCGGTAAATTTCCAATTGGAACGCCGTCAAACTCGATTCCGCCTCGGGTGACTTCCCCATTTTCCCCTACCAATAAGCCTGAGATAGATTTTAATGTCGTGGACTTCCCAGCTCCATTAGCCCCCAAAAGCGAAACAATTTCTCCATCAGGAACTTCGAGCGTTACACCACGCAGAACCAAGATTACATCACTATAAACGACTTCGATATTGTTAACTTTAAGCATGTTTCACTTTTCCGTTTTTACTGTTAACTGTTTTTATTAATTACTTTGTTTATTTCAAATATGCCGGAGGGTTTAAACCCTCCGGCATATTTTGTTGAGTCTAGCCAGCTGAAGAACGTGATCGTTCGTAATTTCCAACTAGAGATAATCTCTCTTTAGTTCTCTGGATAAGGAGCAGTGTCTGGTGCTTCAAACTCGTCAGTGACGATATCAAAGCTCAAGTTCCCATCTCCATCTGCACTCCAGCAACCCACTTGAATCGTGCGTGATGCACGTTGGACGTCACCTACTGTGACGCGTGACATGCCCATTCCATCTACACCACCCATATCGATGAGTGCGTTCAGGAACTGCTCGCCTGAGATCTCAGCTGATCCGGTCGTATTAACCGTGTGGATCAACGCTTCGCGAACACCCATGAATTGACCAAAGGTCGTGAGATAGGTGGTTGAACGATCTGCCTCTGGGCGACCAGCCGCATCGAACAATTCAGTTGCAAGCGCAACACCAGGAACATCTGTTTGGTTCCATGTTGCATATGGATGTGGGCCACAATAGCCGTCCATGAGTGCTTGGTTGTCACCTAAATAAGCAGGAACATCA
>JBGCDP010000229.1:0-26017 GCA_045105475.1 Anaerolineae bacterium | reverse complement strand
AATCCTGAGCGCATGATCGGTTCCGATGACGGTGGCGCGTTTGTCAGCTACAACGGCGGCAAATCTTGGTCAACACTTTATAACCAAATGACGGCTCAGTTCTACCATATCGCAACCGACAACCGGTATCCGTACCACGTTTACGGCACCCAGCAGGACAATTCGAGCCTGGCAGTACCCAGCCGCACCCACACTGGCGCTATTGGCTGGAACAACTGCTATGCGGCCGGAACCGGTGAGTCGGGCTTTATCGCACCACATCCGAAAGACCACAACATCGTCTACTTAGGAGCGATTGGTAGCTCACCCGGTGGTGGTGCAGCGTTGCAAAAGTATGATCATCGTACCGGTCAGATTCAGCTTATCAATGTCTGGCCTGATAGTGGCTCTGGTGCTGGAAAAGATGACAAATATCGCTTCCAGTGGACCTTCCCGATTGTTTTTAATCCGCACAATTCAGACGTTATTTACGCCTGTGGCAACCATGTGTTTAAAACAGAAAACGGTGGACATAGCTGGGACGTAATATCACCAGACTTAACAGTAGCGGACCCTGAAACGCTCGAAATGTCGGGCGGACCGATTACATTCGACACGGCCGGGGCTGAAATGTACGCCACGATCTTCGCATTCGCGGCGAGCCCGCATGAACAAGGGGTGCTGTGGACCGGATCAGACGATGGATTGATCCATGTCACCAAAGACGAAGGGAAAACCTGGACCGATGTGACCCCACACGGCATGAAAAAGTTCACCCAGGTGACAAGCATTGAGCATTCGTCACACGATGCGGGCACGGTTTATGTGTCGGCCGCAGCCCACAAAGAAGGGGATTACGCCCCTTATCTGTACAAAACAAGCGATTATGGTGCAACTTGGACCTTAATCGTCAATGGGCTACCAGAAGATGACTTCTTCCGGGTGATCCGTGAAGACCCGAACAAAAAAGGATTGCTGTATGCAGGCTCTGAGTTGGGCGTCTTCTTCTCGCTCGATGACGGTGCCAACTGGCAATCGTTGCAAAACAATCTGCCGGTCACTCCAGTCTATGACCTGCTTGTCAAAGAAAATGACTTGGTGGTAGGTACCCACGGCCGCTCGTTCTGGATTTTGGACGACGTGACCCCGTTGCACCAAATGGCCGATCTCGTGGCCAGCAACAGCAACTTTGTGGTGGCCCCACGGGACACGATCCGCATCCCCAAACCGTTCTTCGCGGATCTATTCGACAACCATGTTGGCAAGAGTTACCACATTTCACTAGGGCAAAATGCAACCTTTGTTGCCAAGAAAGATGACATGGGGCACATTAGCAAAAATATTCTTGATGCTGGAACCGACGTCGCTTATGGGGTAGTGATCAACTACTATCTCGAAGAAAAACCAGAGGGCGAGGTCAAGATCGAGATTTTGGATTCAGATGGCAACCTCGTGCGTGGCTATAGCAGTATCCGGCCGAAGAAAAAGGAAGATCAGATCGACATATCAGTCAAGAAAGAGGCTGGCATGAATACGCTGGTCTGGAACATGAATTACGGCTTTGGGCCACGAGTAAACGGTCAAGAGATGTATGGCGCGGTTCCAGGACCACTCGCTCCTCCAGGAGATTATCAGGTGCGCCTGAGCTTGGTTCCTAAAGAGGGTTCCGAAGAGAGTGAATGGTCAAATACGCAAGCGTTCAAACTGGTTAAGGACCCTCGCGTGGCGATGAATGATGCACAGTTTGCGGATCAGTTTGCCGCAATGAAGGCGGTGTTTGACAAACATTCGGCCGCGCACGCTGCTGTCAACAAAATCCGGTCAGCATCTACCCAAATCGATGGCTGGCTAGAACGGATGAAAGACCATGCAGAAATCGCCAACCTGAAAGAGATGGGAGAAAGTGTCAAGAAGCAGCTTTCAGGTGTTGAAGATGAGCTGATCCAGAAGCACCATAAGTCGTTTGGTGACGTCTTAAACCATCCGAGCAAGCTGATTGAGCGAATAGGCGGACTTCCGGCCGTAATCGGTGGCAGTGACAATGTACCCACTCAGCAATCGCTTGAGGTCAAAACGGAACTGTCAGGCTTGATCGATGAGCAGTTGGGCAATCTCGATGAGATTGTTTCGACCGGCTTGTCTGCATTTAGCAATAAACTGAAAGAGTTACAGACTCCGGCCGTTTATTTAGGGTAATAAAAAAAGCCCCCAGAGGTTTTTAGGAACCTCTGGGGGCTGAGAATCATCTGCCTACTCTTAGCTCCGTACAAAAATTTGTGGCAGGAAGGATTTCCGAATATTTGAGTTGATCGAAACACCCAAGTCACGATTCGCACCGCCGCCGCTCACAATAATCGTCGCAATCTCACCTTCGGTAAAAGTAACGGGCTCTAAATCGAGCACATTGATTGTCCCGTCAGCATTGGTTACAACGAGGTCATATTCGGTGTCTGCATTAAGCTCGAAATAAGCAGACAGTGTTCCGTATTGAATATCGTCTAAGCCGCCTACAATCGCCCCTGAAGATTTCTCTCGAACATCAACTTGTGTGTCAGCAACATCACTATTAAATGGAGCGAAATGTCCAACTCGAACTTTTGCTTTTCCAACTGGTGGGGCTGCATTATCATCAGCGAAAACATTGAGGCCTGCTGGCTGTGTCACCCCACCATCTCCACTAACAACAACTGAATAAGATTCATCTGTATCGAAGGTGACAATTTGTTCAATAGAAATATCAGAAGCGGCATCTGAACCACGTACGGAAATTTGGTCGATTTGCAACAAATAAGTTCCGGCCGGGACTTCTAGATAAAACGTGGTTTCACCATAAACAATTGTCGTCAACAAAATGCCGTTGATCCGAATTTCAAGCGGTAGGTCGCCCACTCCCAAATCTAATATGTGCGAGAGCTGAATAAAAGCAACCGCATCAGGAATGATCGTTGGCAATGGTGCAGGGGTACGCGTTGGAATAGTTCCAGGGCCAGGCGTACGAGTTGGAATAGTGCCAGCATCTGGTGTACGAGTTGGAATGGTCCCAGCATCCGGTGTACGAGTTGGCACAGTATTCGACAGGCCAAACTCACCTTGTGCATCGATCAAAGTCATCGCGTTCGTCAGCTGAGCCAAGGCGCTCACTGAAACCAAGGCGAAAAACAATATTAATACGCCAAAACTAATTTTTTTTAACATCTTTGTTCCCTTTTGCTTGTGCCTGTGGTTAATCCACATGCGTGTATGTAAAGCATCAGGCTCAAATAATCCCAAGACAGTCTAACTTTCGGCAAATTTCATGACAACAGTACTTAAGGCACTTGATAATGTAATTGCCACCTTTGGTAAATTATTTAGATTTCACCAAATAGGGATAAACTCAGTGCTAAGACGTTCTCCTCTTATTTAATGAGACAATCTAAATTAGACGAAAAGTTTTTCAACAAAACCAGCATCGAATAACACGTAAATGACGCTATCAACCCCCAGTAAACCATTGCCTTTAATAAATCGAGCGATTCCAAATGAGCTGTGGGAAATTATCCTAGAATTTAATAGCGGCGAACATCGTATTTTTAAAGCTTCAATTGCTAAAAATGAAATCGAGGGTGAATTTCTCTCCAGCCCTTTAAAGTTTAAATCATTTTCGTTTACCCCCAACCATATTTTATGGGGCAACTCATATCAACTGACCGCAACATACCTGCATGAAAAGTCCGACCCCATTACCCCTGAAAAGTTAGCGCGACAATATCTTGGACTAGGATCAAAAAATCGAGCACCTACAAACGAACATCCAACCCACCATGTTTACATCGTTGGCATGTTTCCGTTTAACGCAAAAGCCTCGTTTTCAATTGGTGAATCTATTCACGGTGGACATGGGGATACGGGCGGATCAAGGTCTTATTCACTGGCACAATTATTAAATAAGGAAGATTGGCGAGCAGACTTTGAACGGGCCGACTGTTCGTGGGCGGTACCGATCATTGAAAAGTCGGCAGCACAAGATCAGCAAACAGAATTTTTGCTTGATACGCTTGCTGCAGAATTGCAGCGTCGACTTGAAGCGAAATAGCCAACCCTATTTGAATGATTAGGTTGAGAGGGAGCTAGCGGTGCAACTATCAAGTCGCCAAATTATTTAAGCTAAAAGCTCCAAATTTAATATCTAAGGACAGACACAGGTCCTGTTTCTCAAAATTACTACGTATGTCTACTACCCCATTTAGGACTCATTGACTAAAGCAGCTTAAAAAGCTTGACCTTTTTCTGAGAGGCTTAGTTGTATAACTATTTGAGGCAACAATCACTTTGATTGTATTCGGCGATTATGCCTAAGTGGCGCCCCTTCATTTGCTCCAACCAAAAAATTTAAGAATCTAAAAAAAGACTTGGCCGTTTCAAGTTTAACAAGCATCACCATGCTTGACTTATATCGTGGAGAAAACTGATATTCCTGACAGCATTCAGGCTGAACTGATCTATACAGCAACTCTCCAGAAAGACTATCTATGCAACCTCTCGGCTACTTCAAAACGCTTAAAATTAGCATGCCTCTTATTTGTGCCTTGTTTCTACTTTTTGGATTCATACATAATTTCACATCTGCTAATCATGCTTATGCAATGCCCCCTACCCCTTTTGTGTGTGACGGCACCATTTATATTTCCCAAGGAAATTCAACCGCTACGGGCTTATATACGGTTAACTCATCAACTTCTCCATTCGGCCTTGACCTCGTCTTTGGCTCTGGCGGTTTTCAGTACAATTCGATGGGATACAACGTCATCAACGGAGAAATTCATGCGCTCGTTCGCTCAACCGGCGGTGGTTATACCAAAGGTGATTTCATCTCTATTGATGGCGCAGGGACCATCACCAATTATGGACAGCCTAATGTTGCTCCTAATGATTCATATTCAGGCGATGTCGATGAAAACGGTATTCACTATCTGGTCAAACAGAAGAACCTATGGGCGTACGACACAAACGATCCAAACTACCCGACCCTCATGGCCGGTTACCCTAAAACGATGGCTTTCAATGCTGGGGCCGA
The DNA here is from genome assembly GCA_045105475.1 of Anaerolineae bacterium. Classification (GTDB taxonomy): domain Bacteria; phylum Chloroflexota; class Anaerolineae; order Promineifilales; family Promineifilaceae; genus WTJY01. Next base: position 20,982 of record JBGCDP010000229.1, on the reverse strand, counting down.
CATCGCTTACAACCCCAAAGATGGCCTTTTATATTCGATTAGCGGATCAAAACTAAATATCATCAACCCACTGTCCGGTGTGACAACCCGCATTAATCTGACCGCCCCAACAGGCGAAACCTATGCGGCGATTAATTCGGCCGGAGCGATGTGGGTAGACGCGGCCGGTATAATCTTCGGCTATCAAAATTCAGGCTACATCTACACCGTTGATCCCGCAACCGGTGTTTCAACCCGAGTCAGCACCGCCACCAACGTCTCAACCAACGATGGCACCGGCTGTGCCTATGCCCCAATTTTCACCAAGTCAATCACCCCCTCAACCTTCAAACCAGGCGATATCCTCACCTATGAGTTTGTCATCGTAAACGGACTGCTCCAAAGCAATTTAGCCTATGATTTTGAAGATACATTGCCGGGGGATCTCACCTTTATCACCAATACTCTAACAATCACGGGTGACTTAACGATTACCGGAACAGGGACAGCCAACAGCTATGCAGGTACCAGTTTTCTTTCGATCGACGATTTTGAAATCGAAGCGGCCGGAACTGCGACGATCACCATTCAGGCGGCCACCACCTTCGACACACTCCCTGGCACCTACATCAATCATGCCCGCATGACAGAACTGCTCCCCTCGTTAGGCGGAACCAAATTTTCAGACTGGTCAGGTGGATCTGAGTTTGGTGAACCGACACCGGGGGAAGCGACGGCCGAGCGCATCCTCACCATCGACAAAACGTTAGCCGGAAATCTAGACCAAGACGGCTCAGGTAACATTTCAGTCAACGACACCTTGACCTACACCTTTGTGATTTCAAACGAAGGGGATCTGCGTATGCACAACGTCATGATGGACGATCCGTTGTCAGGACTCAGCCCGCTCACCTGTGCACCGGCCCAACCGCTCAGCCTTGATCCAGCCACCGGCTACAGCTGTTTTGCCACCTACAATGTCACCCAACTTGACATCGATAACGGAGCGATCACCAATACCGCCAGCGTGTCGGGGGCAGACATCGGCGGAACAACGGCCGGAGACAGCGACACTGTTGTAACCGCCACCGCACAAAACCCGGAGCTAACCTTGCTCAAACTTGTTGATGCCGTTGAAGACGTTGACACATCCACCACATTTTCGGCCGGAGACATCGTCACATACACCTTCACCGTCACAAACACAGGGGACACAACACTCGAAAACGTTCGGGTCAACGATCCACTGCCCGGCATTTCAACCCCCATCTGTGCACCTGCTCAAGGGTCAACCTTGGGACTGGGCGGAACGATGACTTGTACCGCTACGTACACCTTGCAACAGCCGGACATCAACAACGGAGATGTGATCAACACCGCTACCGCAACCGGCATGACGCCCAACGGTATCTCGGTCGATGACAACAGCACCGCCTCTGTCATTGCAACTGAAGCCCCTGACATCACCCTCGACAAAACATACCTTTCAAATGCGGATGAAGACAGCTCAAACGATGTCTCAGTCAACGACACATTGACCTACCAGTTTGTCATCACCAACAGCGGCAATGTCAGCCTCACCGACATTCAAGTCGATGATCCATTGCCCGGCTTGAGCACAGTTAGCTGTCCGGCCGGAGGTCTGCTCCCCAACAATTCAAAAACCTGTACCGCCACCTACTCGGTTCGCCAAACCGATGTTGATAATGGCTCCATCGTGAACACAGCAACGACCAGCGGAGATTCACCGGCCGACACCACAGTCACCAGCAATGACACCGCTACCGTCCCTGTCGCTCAAAATCCAGCGATAGAAATTGAAAAAACCTTGTTCCTAAACGCCGATGAAGATGGCTCGCTTGACCGGACCCTAAACGACACCCTCACCTACCGATTTGTGATCACCAACAGCGGAGATGTCGCATTAAACAACGTCAGTGTCAACGACCCGCTTGTGAATCCTGCCACGCTGAGCTGTTCACCCGCCATTAGTTCAACACTCGCGTTAGGCCAATCGATGGTTTGTACGGCCGGCTACGTGATTGCCCAAATCGACATCGAGAATGGGGCGATTACCAACACCGCCACCGCCACGGGTGAAACCTCAACCAACATCTCGGTTGATGACACAGACACCATCGTCAGCGAAACGGCTCAAAAACCGGCGATCAGCCTCGACAAAAAGCTAAACGGCTATACCGATGCTGATATCTCCTCTGATATTTCTCCCGGTGACACCCTTACCTTTGGATTTGTGCTGACCAACACCGGCAACGTTTCACTCAACAACGTGCAACTGATCGACACATTGATTAACACCGCCACGCTAAGCTGTGCCCCAACTTTAGGCTCATCACTCGCGATTGGAGCGGTTATGAGCTGTTCGGCCGAACATGTCGTCACCCAGACGGAGCGTGACAACGGCCAAGTGGTCAACAGTGCAACAGCCACTGGAGAAAGCCCGGCCAACGTGACGGTTCAAGATTTCGACATCGAAATCGTCCCTGTTCCCCAAGACCCCAGCCTAAATCTGCTCAAAGAGATGTCCGGCTATCAAGATCTTGATAACTCTGGAGAAATTTCTGTAGGAGACTTGCTGACCTACACTTTCACTGTCACCAACAATGGTGACGTCACCCTGCAAAATGTCACGGTGACCGATCCGTTGACCGTTACTGGACTCTCGGCCGTTACCTGCTCTCCGGGGCAAGGGAGCACGTTGCCACTAGGTGGCACGATGGTCTGCCAAGCAACCTATCCGGTTGGTCAGGACGACATCAATAAGGGGACCGTTGACAACGAAGCGACCGTCACCGGAACCACCCCCAACGGCTTCACAGAAGACGCAAAAAGTGCCACCTCAACCGCACTCAATCAAATCCCAATCGTTCAGCTTGAAAAATTTCCGTTCACCTCAAGTGGCGATGCGAACGCCCTCGCCTTTGGGGACATTTTGACCTACACCTTTACCGCCACCAACACCGGCAACGTTACCCTCAACAACTTCACAATCACAGATCCGCTCCCAGGTTTGTCGGCTTTAAGCTGTACACCCGGCAATAACATCAGCCGTGAGCCAGGCGAATCGATCAGTTGTAGCGCAACCTACACCGTCACGATGGCCGATATCTTGGTCGGCCAAATCAGCAACGAGGCAACGGTCAACGCCATCGACCCGACCGGCGAAGCGGTGCAAGACAGCGATGATTACACAGGCCCCCGCCTGCTCCAACCCAGCGTTGAAGTGGATAAAACGATGAGTGACTATGTCGATGGGGATAACTCAGGCGACCTCTCTGTCGGCGATGTCCTGACCTTCACCATCGACATCAACAACACCGGCAACACCGCCCTCTTTGACATTCAACTGGTCGATACTCTGCCTGGCATTAGCCAGCCGGTCTGTAATCCAAACCAAGGCTCCACATTGGGCGTGGGTACATCGATGCGATGTACGGCCAACTACACGCTAACTCAAGCGGCCATCGACGGCGCTTTTATCGTCAACATGGCGAATATCAGCGCCACAACTCCGCTCACCCCATCCGTTGTTTTGACCGATACGGTGTCTGAAAATGTCCCGCTTCCGCAGATCCCGTTTGTTGTACTTGAAAAAACGATCAGCGGAAACAGCGACCCAGATGGATCTGGCACCGTGACGGTTGGCGACACACTCACCTACACTCTAACCGCCAGCAACGATGGCAATCTAACCCTCAGTAATGTGGTGATTAGTGACACCCTGCCAGGGCTTACTCCGTTTATGTGCGATGGGGCGATGCCAGCGACATTGGCTCCCGGACAAACGTTATCTTGCTCAACCAACTATCTCGTCCTGCAATCAGACGGGGATTCAGGGATGTTGAGCAACACGGCCGTTGTCACCTCTACCGCCCCGAACGGGGACCCGGTCACCGACGATGACACAATCAACACCCCGATCCCGATCATCTCATCAATTGAGCTAACCAAACGTGCCAATCCGGCCAGCGATCCGCAAATCGGCGACCCGATTACCTATACGCTCGTGGCAACCAACACCGGCAATGTCACCTTATCTAATGTCGTCATCAGCGACACATTGGCCGGATTAGGCCCGATCAACTGCAATGTGGCTCAACCGGCCACCTTGTTGCCAGATGAAGTGTTGACCTGCACCACTGTTTTACCGGCCGTCACCCAGGCCCAAGTTGACTTTGGCTCAATCACCAACAATGCCAACGTCACATCAACCGACCCAGACGGCTACCCGATAGAAGATGATGACACGCTCGACATTCCCATCCCGCCAGCCCCAGCGATTGTGCTCAACAAATCGGTTACCCCCGTCAGCGGAGCGATGGTGAGCGACACGATTACTTTCACGCTCACGGCCGTCAACAACGGAAACACGACCCTCAATAATGTCATCATCACCGACACCCTGCCGGGATTAAGCGGTCTAACTTGCGACGGGCCGATGCCCGCCAGCCTCCCATCGGCCGGTCAGCTCAGCTGTACCGCCACATACACGGTGACTCAGGCTGACATCGACAACGGATCAATCACCAACAGTGGTTCCGTTTCAGGGTCAGATGTGAACAATATCCCTGTGTCAGACGACGACACCGCCACGGCCACATTCCCGCAAAATCCAAGCGTCGTTCTCGACAAAAGCTTCGCAGGCACGACGGGCGATCCCGCATTCCTAACTTTAGGCGATGTGATCAGCTATTCGCTCGTTGTAACAAATACCGGCAACGTCACCCTCGACAATGTCACGGTGAGTGATCCGCTGATTACCAACGGCTCACTCACTTGTTCTCCAGGATCAGGCAGTTCACTGGCCCCCGGTTTAACGATGAGTTGCGTCGCCACATACACCGTCACAATTACCGATGTCAACGTCGGGGAAATTTTCAACACCGGCACCGTTTCGGCTGAAGATCCTCAGGACAACTCGATTGATGACAGTGACATCGAAGTGGTTCCGCCGAATCAACGGCCGGCTATCGAAATCCTCAAATCAGTCGCAGGTAGTCAAGATATTGACCAATCCGGCAACCTATCAGCAGGCGATCTGCTGACATATACCTTTACCATTTCAAACACCGGCAATGTCACGCTCAACGATGTTCAACTGGGTGATCCACTGCCCGGGTTGGGACCGTTAAGCTGTCTTCCAGCCATAGGAGCAACGTTACAACCGGCCGACCAAATGGTGTGCCAAGCGATATTCACCTTAACCCAAAGCATTATCGACACCGGCTTGATCACCAACACCGCATTTGTGACGGTTACGACTCCGTTGACCACAACCCCAACGTTGACCAACACTGCAACCATCACGACGCCGATCCCGTCAGCGGCCGATCTTGAGTTTCTCAAAACAATGTCTGGCAGCTTCGATGCTGATGGATCCAACACCCTGTCGCTGGGTGACACCCTTACCTACACATTTGTCATCACAAATAGTGGGAATGTAACCTTGTTCAATGTCCGAATTTCAGACCCTCTCGTAGGGCTGGGTCCAATCAGTTGTGCCTTGAGTCAACCGGGGGGTGTCGTTCGTGTGCTCAAAATAGACACCGTGATACCGGTCATTGCTCCTGGAGAATGGTTTGTCTGTACCGCCGCATATACCCTGACTCAAGCCGATGTCGATGCAGGGGAACGGCCAAACACAGCAACGGCGGCCGGGACAGATCCGGCCGGGAATCCGGTGACTGATACAGATTCTGAAACAGTTCCTATTCCTCAAAACCCGGACCTCTCTTTAATCAAAGCCGGAACGACTCAAACTGAGTTTGAAGAAGGAGAATTGATTATTTTCACCTTTCAAGCGGTTAACACAGGAGATGTGGCGATGACCGATGTAGAGATCAATGACCCGCTACCTGGACTAAGCCCACTGGTTTGTCAAACGCCAAGTCCGGTGACACTCCAGCCGGGTGAGTGGCTATACTGCGAAGCAACGTATGCCATCACACCGGCCGATGTTTTGGCTGGGGAAGTTTTGAATACGGCTCAGACAACAGGGAATGACCCATCCAATGCCACGTTGACGGACAATCATTCTGTCGATATTCCGCGCAACGGGCAAGACCCATTAGGCGCCCTTGACATTGAGAAATCAACCAATGGGGAAGATGCAGACGTTGTCCCTGGCCCCACCATTCAGGCCAATCAAACGGTCACGTGGACCTATACGGTAACGAATAATGGAACTGACATCATTAATGAGATCTCAGTTTTAGACAATCGAGAGGGGGTTATTAGCTGTCCGGCCACGACATTAGCGGCCGGGGAAAGCATGTTTTGTACCCATCGCTCGCTGGCCGTTTTTGGTCAATATTCAAATACGGCAACTGTTTCCGGCCGATCAGCGGCCGCAGGTGCCCCCCTTTTGACAGATGCAGACTCTAGCCATTATTTAGGATCAGTAGATCCAACAGCCGTGGAACTCATAAGCTTTTCGGCGAGCCGGTCTGGTCAGAATTCCATCGAAATCAGCTGGGAAACCGGGTCTGAAATCAACAATTTCGGATTCAGGCTGGTCCGGAGTGAAACGAGCCTACTCACCGATTCGGTTCAAGTTCATTTTGAAAATTCAGCCGTCACGAGTGGCCCTGGGGCACGTTACACTTTTAAGGATGCAGGGTTAGCTCCAAAAACTTACACCTACTGGCTTATCGATGTTGAAACAACCGGGGTCGAAACGGTGCACGGGCCGGTTGAATTCTCGCTGGCCAAAACCTGGCAGGTTTATCTGCCAAATGTCTTTCGTTAAAAGACCTCCTAGGTTTTCACCCAAAATGCTAAAAATCTAAACATGCGTTTCCTTTTTAAGAATTCCACCCTCTCCCGTCGTTTCCGGTAAAATCCGGCCGATGCAATCCCCCAATCACCGACTCTTCATCCCGATCTTAGTCGCCTACCTATCTATCGCGGCGCTCTATGCCCTGCTTGTCCCTGCTTGGGAAGCTCCCGATGAACCTGCGCACTACAACTACATTCGACAGCTTGCCGGGTTCAGCTTCCCCGTCATGACCAATGACGACTACAACCAAGAGTATCAAAGCGAAGCGATCAGCAGTGACTTTGACCCAAGCTATTCGGTTGAACCGTTCAGCTATGAAGATTATCAACCACCGCTTTACTATTTGATTCAAACCCCTGTCTATTGGTTATCTGGTGGATCATTAAGTGCCATGCGCCTTTTTGGGGTTTTCCTAGGAGGTATCACCCTCTCTTTGGCATGGTTGATCTTCAGCCATATGGCACAAGTAGCAGGATGGGGGCAAGCAGTCCCGCTGCTCGCCGTTTCGTTTTTCGCATTTCTACCCCAGCACATTTCTATCCAATCGAGCGTGAACAACGATTCGCTGATGGAGTTGCTGGTAGCGGCCGGTCTGCTGTTACTCATCAAACTCACTCCAGAATGGCAAGCACCTGATGATGACACAAGTGGAGCTAAATTCATGCTGGAAGCGTCCACCCCAACAAACAGGCTCACTTGGTGGCTCGTGGTTGTCATGAGCCTCGCCCTGCTCACCAAAGTCACCGCTTACTTGCTAATCTTGGTTGTGGGAATCGCTATACTAACCGTTTTTTGGCGCGATTGGAGCCGCATTGTGGCCAAAGGGTTTGAAACATTCACCATCCCATTTTTGGTCGGTTGCTTATGGTGGGTGCGCCACCTAATCCTCTACGGGGGACCTGACTTCTTGGGCATACAGGCACACGATGCGGCCGTCGTTGGTCAACCGACAACAGCCTCATGGATAGCAGAGTTCGGCCGACAAGAAACCCTACGACGTCTGATACAAACATCGTTTCGCAGCTTTTGGGGACAGTTTGGCTGGATGGAAGTTGTCATGCCGCAGTGGGTCTATACGATCCTAGCCATATTCTCTATCATCGTTCTGATTGGCTTTATAGAGGCGCTATTTACAGGTCGCTGGAAAAGCCTTTCACCACAGCTCACCACCCTTTACTTGCTGCTCTTTTCGCTCTTCCTGCTTAACCTCGCCCTTTTTCTTGCCTACAATTTAACTTTTGTCCAACATCAAGGACGTTACCTTTTTGCCTCTTTGGTCCCAATAAGTTTAGCGGTTGCCATTGGCATCTCGTTTTTTATAGGGCAAAATAAGGCAATTAATCATTTTCCAAAATTTATTTGGGGCTATTTGTTGTCGGCCGGCTTAATCGGCCTCAACCTACTCGCTCTCTTTCGCTTCATTCTGCCTGCGTTGTAACCAGCCCCCAACTGTCACCGATTATTTTTTGACTGTTATTCGTTCTTAAAGAGGCAATCATGCAAAAAAAACTTGACGTTCCCTATCGATCACAATGGGCCGAAGATGCGGTCACCCACAATGCAGACTGTGGCCCGACCTGCACGGCGATGCTCTTAAACCACTATGGAGTCGCTATTACACCAGACGACGGATACGACATCCTTAGTCGGCAATTCGGCCGGCACTTTGGCTCACGCCAGTACACAACCACCCACGACCTACAAAAAATTTGTAAAGCTAGAGATGTCCCAGTCGGCATTACATGGTTTGCGGACAAAGCTGGTGCCATGTGGCAGCTAAGAAATAAAATCGACCAAGACAAACCGTTCATCGCCCTAGTCAACTATGTGCCTTGGCGCAGCGTAACCGGCAACAGCTTTTCAGGATCACACTTTGTTGTGGTCGTGGGGTACGATGATCAGCACGTCTACATGCATGACCCACTTTTTGGAGATGAACAACCTGAAGAGAAAGGGGCCTTTTTCAAAATGACCACGGCCCAGTTTGTGTCAGGCTGGGGTGGATTCAACAATCCAGACTATCGGAACAATCGGAACGGGAATCCCGATTTCTTGCTCATCTACCCATTGCAGGCACCAGTCATTAAACAACCAACCCCAGTGGTGAAAGAACCTGTCGCGACCAAACCAATCGACCCAACGCCAGACTTTACCCCGCCCAAAAAAGATCCCCCTTCAAATGATGTCGTTTTGCCAAGTACAGACCCAACGGATGAAACCAAACGGCGTGTAGAGGGGTTAGCCGCTTGGCACGGCCGGTCAGTGGACTGGAACAACGGTGAAGTTGTTCGTGCTTGGCTCGATCATTTGGGTAGCTTCGGCGCTGAAACGAAACGCCATCAAGTAAAATCGGGACAAACGCTTTCAGCCATCTCAGCGCAGTATTACAAACGGCAAGACAAATGGCGCACCATCATGGCCTACAACCGACTGCGGTTTGAATGGGCTAATGCAGGGCAGTGGCTGCGCATCCCACTCTTAGGAGATGGAGACGGCCATAAAGGAATGCCGAATCTGCAACAAATTTTGCAAGCGGTAGAAGCAGAGGAATTCTTCGATCCAGATATCGAAGCACCTGCTTATGACGAACTGGCAGAAAATTCTACCGGCATGGGTGCGCTTGAAATGGCCACCGTCGATGATTCACAAGCGGCCGGATTTAGCTCAAACCCCGATGTCGTCAACGAAGACATTGTCACCGGGCAAAATTTCAGCGCAACTTGGACCTTTGTGAACAGCGGCTCAACCGTTTGGGACAGCAGCTACAAAATCGTCTATGTCAATCGGAATCATCCCAGTACAGTTGGAGCCCCCATCGCCCAAATGTCGGCCGAAAGTGCATACACCATCACAGAAATCGGGGCAGATCAGATGGTGCTGCCAGGTGAATCGATGTCGGTCACAGTGCCGCTCATTGCGCCAGCACCTTCAAATTCATTGATTGCGTCCCACTGGCAGCTACAAAACGGAGCCGGAGAAAACTTCGGTGCACTACGCTGGATTACCGCCAAAATTGTTCAAGGTGATGCCCCTGCCCCGGTCATTCCTGACCCAGTAACGCCTGAACCCGTTGATCCAGTCACACCTGACCCGGTCGATGTAGGTACCGGCACAACCCACACCGTCTTTATGCCGTTTGTGGGTAAGGATGCATCGGCCGGTAAGAAGACAGCGACTTTTGGCATGAACATCAATCCGAACCTCGATAATACGGATTCGCGTGAGATCGACTATCGAGACATCGATATCGAACATCAAAAAGGATTAGGCTGGGTCCGTTACGTTTATTGGGCTAGCCGAAACCGCCGTGGTGGAAAAGAGGCGTATGTCAAACGGTACCGTGAGCTGATTAAAACCTACGCAGACGCCGGAATTAAAACACTCTTTGTTTTGCACCAAGACACCTATTGGGGAAATGCCCCGTGGGATCATGGTGGCTGGGGCGTATACGCAGCTGCATTCGGCCGTGAATGTGCCGAAGTCGCGGCCGCATGTGCTGAATTTGGTGACATGGTCGCCTATCAGATTTACAACGAAACAGATAGTGGTTGGGGGGATGACGCGGCCAATGCGAACAAATCCGCCATCGGTCTGCCACCCGATAAATATGCCATTATTCTAGATACAGCGGCTAAAGCGATCAGAGAAATTGATCCGAACGCTACGATTGTTGCCAGCGGCATGAAAACCGGCCCAGTTAATGCGGTGAACTACCTCAAGCAGGTACAGGCAGCTCTCAAACGGCCGTTGCCCGTTGATGCGTTGGCTTATCATCCATACGGCCGCCGAGCCCGCAGTGAATTCGACTTTGTTCCATTTGGCACCTTGGCCGATGCGTTCAAGCCGTTTGAACAAGCGTTCCCGAATCTACCTATTTGGCTCACAGAAATCGGCGTGCCAGGCCACCAGCACGAATTCCCATCGAGCCGCTATCCTGAGATTAAGACGTTCATGGACGAGGCGATTGGGGATTTCAAAGAGACGCATGCGAAGCAAGTGCCGGTGATTATCTGGTTTGCTTGGAGTGACTTTAGCGAGAACTCTGGCATCGTAACGAAAGACGGCCGCTTTAAAGCCGGAATCGTTGAAGCGTATCAGGCGATGCGCAATATTTCATAGGCTCATAATATCGACTTTAAGAGCCGTGGGTTTTTACAAAACCCACGGCTCTTTTTTATTCAATGGAAATCGTAATTGAAAAATACAACCCGAAATGGCCGGCCGAATTTGAAAGTATTCGAGCTGACTTAAAGAGCGTCTTGGGGCCATTGGCCGTCAGCATCGACCACATTGGCTCCACCTCTGTCCCTGGCTTAGGAGCCAAAGACATCATAGACATGCAGGTGACGGTCGCTTCGCTTACCAACGAAATTAGCGACAAACTAAAGGGGGCCGGTTACATCTACAAACCTCATACGTCTGATCATGTGCCAAAGGGAGAAGACCCCAACCCAATATTGTGGCAAAAAATATATTTCGTTGAACGGCCAGGAGATCGCCCCGCACACATTCATATCCGCAAGTTGGGAAATCCTAATCAGCGTTATGCGCTGCTTTTTCGGGATTACCTACGCGCTCACCCAAAGTCGGCCGAAACCATCGAGCTGATCAAACGGGAGCTGGCTCGTTATCATCCCAACGATTGGGACGCCTATTACGACATTAAAGACCCGGTGTATGACTTGATTTGGGATGCAGCACAGGGGTGGGCAGAGGCGACAGGCTGGCCAAATCCGTCTTAAACAAACACCCCATCTAACGCCTGCGTCATTTTCACCGTTGTTTCAGCCAGCTCTTTAATACGCTCTTGAATCTTCTCAGATGTCACATGCATCGTCGGCAGGCGATCATCTCCGAAGTCACTCCCCGTTGCGTAGACAAACCTCGGCACAATCACACATCGAAAATCAAGCATGAGATGGTTGGCACATCCCATGACAGACATATAACTGGCTTGTCCCCCGGCCGCGCATAAAAAGCCAACTACTTTGTGATTCCAAGCCCGCATGGCGATTTCAAGCAAGTTCTTGGCGGCCGCATTCACATCAAAGTTATAGATCGGCACAGCTAAAATCACCGCATCCGCTTCGTCAATTACGGCCCGAATCATCTTAGAATCGGGATGGTCATAAGCGTCTGTCCCGTCACAAAAAGGGATATTGTGCTCACGCAAATCATAAAGTTTTGCATCTACATTTAATGATGTAAGTTGAGCCACGGCGTCTTTTGCCAAAACATAAGAACGACTCTGTGGGTGTAGTGAACAGCTAATTACAGCGATATTCGTCAATTCAAGTCTCCTAATTTCTTGTCTGCACAAGCTTCGGCCGAAATCGGTTTAAACACCACCGGCCGCTCAAGCACAATTTGAGTCGATGTCTGCCCAAATGCTAAAAAGTTTTCCAATACGTCTAAAAGATGGGTTCGTGTCTGAGCCACAATTCGCATCATAAAGCTGCTTGTTCCCGTTAAGGTGTCGCACGAAAGCACTTCAGGCAATTCGGCTGCCAGCTTCATAATTTGATCCGAATGGGAACGGGTGTTTTCGATGCTTACGATCCCCATCATCCCTAACCCCAGCGCTTCAGGGTTCACATGGGCATGATAGCCGGTAATAATCCTGGCCGCTTCAAGCTTGCGAATGCGTTCAGCCACGGCTGGGGCAGTTAGCCCAATCCGTTTGCCAATTTCCGCATAGCTAAGTCTTGCGTCAATTTGTAAATAATGCAAAATCTGCCAGTTGGTTTTATCTAAAGTCATACGATCAATCTATCCATGGGCGGTGAGCAAAAAACGGTCCTGATCCCTATACAAATCACACATCAAATCAAAAGCAAAATCTAATTTTTACCTTTGATTCAATGATTGATATCTCTAATCAGCAACGATTATCCTTATTATCTATTTAAATCACCAATAGTTTAAGAAGTAACTCTAATGGAAGCAAAATTTATCCCCCACAGTCAGTTTGTTGAATACCCTGAAGAAGAAATGCGGGAACGGGCCAATGCCTTTTATGCAGAAATTAATCGACGACGCACAATCAGAGAATTTTCAGATCGACCTGTGCCACGTGACATCATCGATACCTGTTTGCTTGCGGCCGGAACCGCCCCTAGCGGCGCTAATTTGCAACCGTGGCAATTTGTTGTTGTGAGTGACCCAGCCGTCAAACAGCGAATTCAAGACGCGGCCGAAATTGAAGAGCGTGAATTTTACAACGGCAAAGCACCGCAAGAATGGCTCGATGCACTGGCCCCACTCGGTACCGATGAGCACAAAAACTTTCTAACGATCGCGCCGTATATGATCGCCATCTTTGCCAAATCATACGACCAGCTACCAGACGGCCGGAAAGTAAAAAATTACTATGTCAGCGAATCGGTTGGCTTGGCCTCCGGCATGCTAATCACCGCCCTGCACCATTGCGGTTTAGCCTCACTCACCCACACCCCCAGCCCGATGGGATTCTTGAACGAAATTTTAGATCGGCCGAAAAATGAACGGGCGATGATGTTGTTGGTTGTTGGCTACCCGGCCGATGATTGTGAAATCCCCACCCATGCCAAGCAGAAGAAATCGCTCGACGAAATTGCGACATTTATTTGAGCATGAACGAACCAACAATCTTGATTAGTTGCGTGTCGTGCTGGGCAAAAACACACGAGCGTTGACCTCAAATGTCGGCGTTGGGTTTGGCGTGACAATGACAGCACCATATTCATCTGCGCCAATATCAGGCGCGCGGCCAATAGGCCGGTCTTGCCCGTCAAAATCATCGCTTAGTTCTGATAGGATTGAGGCTTGATCGATAGCGCTTGTTGCTGATGAATTGAGATGCAAAAGTCCATTTGCCATATCGGTAAAAATCGATAACGGTTGATTTTCTAAGTTACCAGAAACAGTCGCCTCACCACTTCGATCTCGAAGCTGATGAGTCACTAGGTTGTTGAAGATTTCAACTTCGGTGTAATCAAAACGCCATTCGATGGATGAAAAAGGGGCTTGGGTTGACGCAACTGTGTTGTGATAGGCTTTCGCACCACAGGCGTTCCAAAAGCAAATGCCACAATCAAAGCCAGATTGAGAGCTAAAAAGTTCATCATCGTCGGCCGAAATGAAGTTGTTTCGCACCATCCCACCAAAGTGGTCAACGTAACCGCCTTCGGCCGCTGGGCACACATCGTCTGAGTAAGTTCGGCCGGAACCGGATGTCACCAGCCCAAAACCGACCCCTCTGGCGTTATCGACAAGCACATTCCGTTCAACTAAGGTATCGCGACTACCGCGCCAAAAGTGAACCGCATGTTCCGACAGGCCACTATCACACCAGAACCCTTCGATCCGATTGTCACGCACGTGCCAATCCCTGGCCTGGTGGGCATCAATGCCTCCGGTGTAGCAGTTGTTGCGGATAAACGGCCGGCCGGTGTCGGTCAATTCAATATGAGAGCAAGCGATCACCCCGTTATCGGCGTATACACCATCACCCGCTTTATTAATCTTGATCGCCTGTTCTCCCGGATCAATAATGTGGACATTATAAATCAATGTGTTAAACACATCTCCACCTTCATCTGACGAACTCACATGGATAGGATGATAATAAGCTTCACGCAGTGTCAAATCAGCAATCGTGATGTTTGATCGAACAACTTGGATAATTTCTGTTGTTTGATAATTCCCATCTAAAATAACCGCCTCACGATTTCCACTAGCAGAACGAAGCGTGACATTTGGAACATCAATGCGTAGATAAACACCATTTAAATCATAGGTCCCATCAGCGATTAATATCGATGAGTTTGCCGATGCACTGTTCACAGCATTCTGCAATTCGCTGACGGTTGACACATTAACAATCGTGCCGGTAGCTGGCTCCAATGGTTCACATAAGTTGCCGTTTTGATTGGCGAAAACAATCGCCGGTTTAGCAGAGTTAACCAAACTAAATCCAATCAAGAAAAGAACCAAACTAAAAATGGGCAAAATTATCATCGCTTTATTTTTAAACATCGTCTGTTCTCCGTCTGATAGCTGCTGAATGGTTAAGTTTTTATCCATTGGCGTTTAACCAGCTTAAATTGTACGATGAACGTGCGAAAAAAATATTAAAGGCAATACCCAATAGAAGAGGCATTTGAAACCCCATGACCCAAGACTTTTACACCAAACCGACAGTTGAAAACGGTATCCCGCTGGGTTGCCCCGTCACCGCACTAGGTGAATCATTCAATCCGTTTGAAGATCCCTATATCAGTGACCCATATCCTTTCTTAGCCCACTCGCGTGATAACGAACCGGTCTTTTTCAGCCCTGAAATCAACCATTTTGTCGTCACACGCTATGAGCACGTGCGTGACATGCTGACCAATACGGAAGATTATTCGTCCCGAATGGCCCAATCCCCGGTAAAACCGTGGCCGCAAGAGGCGGTTGACATGTTCGCGGCCGAAGGGTTTAGTCTGGTCCCTACCCTCTCCAACAACGACCCGCCCAATCATCAACATGTGCGTAAGTTTTTGAACACAGCGTTTACCCCCCGCCGAGTCAAATGGATCGAGCCACATATTCGACGGTTGGTCAATGAATCGATCGATAAGTTTATTCATTTAGGCAAAGTTGATCTCACCAAAGAGCTGCTTTACGAAACCCCCGCCCGCGTACTTTTCGCCTTTTTAGGCATTCCAGACGATAGCATCGAGAAAGTCAAACTGTGGTCGCAGGGTCGAGCATTGCTCACTTGGGGGAAAATGTCAGATGAAGACATCATCGCCTCGATTCCGACCTTTATCGAATACCTGCGCTTTTGTCATGACTTGGTTGACGAGCTTGAGCAAAACCCAGGCGAAGATTACACCAGCGAGATGCTAATTAAGTTACGTGACGAAAAACCTGAAGGGTTCGACAAAACAAAGCTAATTATCACCGTCTTCGGCCTGCTCATGGCCGGGCATGAAACGACAACCAATCAATCTGGCAACGGAATCCGCACCCTGCTTGAGCAACGAGAAAACTGGGAAGCGATCTGCGCTGACCCAAGCCTCATCCCCGGTGCGTCTGAGGAGATTATTCGGTACGATTCAAGTGTCATCACATGGCGCAGAGTCGCCAAAAAGGACATCACGCTTGAAGGGGTCACGATTCCCAAAGATGCCCAAATTCTCGTAAGCTTGGCGGGGGCAAACCGCGATGAACGGAAATTTGAGAATGCAGAAACATTTGATATCCGGAGAAAAAATGCGGTCCAGAACTTGTCTTTCGGAATGGGGAATCACTATTGTTTAGGCGCACCCTTGGCGAGGCTTGAACTTAATATCTTTCTAGAAGAGCTAACCAAACGAATCCCATCAATGCGTTTGGTTGAAGGGCAAACGTTTACTTATTCACCTAATACATCACACCGCGGCCCACAAAATTTGTGGGTTGAATGGGATGTGAATTAGTCTATATAATAAAATTAATGATTCACGATTCCACTTATCATTTTTTACTTTGAATTTTAGCGTTAACTTGTTTGGTTAGCTCATCAAGTTTGCCATGCTTTTTGGCTTGGGCGATTACACGATCAACTAATTCTAATTTTTTATGTTCTGCCGACTTTTTTAGAGCCCAATCAATCATCTTTGGATCATATTCAGTCAATCGAATATTTCGGTAAAAACGTTCGATAAGGTGGCACAATTCACCAATAATTTTCTCTTTTGTTTCAAGTTGCTCAAATAATTCCTCAAGATCAGTTTGAAAGTCAGCAATTTTAGGTTTTCTCTTAAGCTGAATATTTGAGACTAACAAAATTAAAGAGAGAATGGCTAGCAAAATTGCGGAAAGCAATAATAGTGTATAAGGCATTGAATTAACTCCAGAATTTATTGAATTTTGAGAGCTCCACAAACTCCCCCACACACTATGCAAGAAATAACAAATTAGTGAAAGAGCATATCAGTTAAATTACTGTAAAAGATGATGAGTTAAGTAACATCAAAAACCCGCTTACCCTTTATAAAAGAGTAAGCGGGTTTAATTCCCACCCGAGGCTGTTGCATCAACTCCTATGAGCGGATAACAATTCCCCAACAAGTTATCGATTTTAAGAACCTAGCAAGCTTCTTCTTTCGGCTTTGCTATGAGCAAGGCCGGGTCAGATTGATGAATGACACCATTCGCGGCTTCGCCTTCGGCCAGAATAGGCACCACGGCCGACCAGTTGTTAGCGGCCGTTGCGATCAGATCATAGCCGTACTTTCGAACCGGCTTAGAAATAAGGGGACCAGCAGCATCACCGGAATAAGCCCCATGCTCTACGAAAATTTCGAGATCATTAGCAAAATTACGGTAACGGCGAATCACATCGTCTAGATAAAGTTCTGAGACAGGCCGCTGGCTGGCTAGATCAAGGTCAACTGCTTTGCTGTGTCCAAGGGTCACATCGGCTTCAAACAGCCTTGCCAGCTCGAAGACCGGCGAAAGAATTCGTTCTGAATGCTGTGTGCCGTCCAAGATGATAAGAAATGATTCCGGCCGACTTTGACCTCGAATCACTAAAACCGGACACGGAACAGCCCGGATAACCTCATCTAACACACTATTTTGCAGCAAGCCTTCATTGCCATCTTTAAAAATCAGAACGAGGTCTACATTTTCACTTTTAGCCACCTTGGCAATCGCTTCTTCTGATTTACCAAATACGCTAAAACCACGAACTTTAGGGGCTAACTGACTCGTCGCGTCAATCGCTGAATAAATATGGTCAAGCGGGCTTGACCTCTTAGCAAAAGCATGTGCCTGATCAAAGCGCATCGTATCACCCGTATACGGCGGGTATGTGCTAATCGCGTTGCTGGTTGATTCCAGTAAAATAAGTTCAGGCTCTTCATTTGGGAAGAGAAAATGGACCAAGCTAAGCGCTTTTTCAGAGCTTAAGTAGGGATTGAGAGGGATTAAGATTTTTGTATACACGGCAACTACTCCAAATTATCTAGCTGATTCTCTATATCGATCAGCCAGCCAATATCGCTAGAAAGGTGCATAAACGCTCCACCGAAGTGACTGGAAAGGTTGCCTCGTCTAATTTGAGGCAGGCGTTGGTTGAGACAACCAACGCTGAAACTATTCTTATTTTTAATTCTTGGAAAGGAACTCAGAAGATGGATGAGTTCTTTGTGTAAGCTCGGTGTTAGGAAGCACCTGAATCAAATATGAATCAGGTCAGCTGGGGGTGTAGGGCGATGTGAAGTGAGTGATGTAGCCCAGCTATTGAAATGACCGTTTTTCGAAGAAGCCGATAACCATCCTGTGACTTCTGTTGGAGCAACTGGTCAATTCGGTTATAAAGTTCGATTTCGATCACTCAAATCACGATGAACTAGAATGTTTATCAGTGATTGAGTATGACTACATTTTGCAATATTACGCACTGCGTCATAAGTAGTAATTGTACGTAGAAATTTCGAGAAAATGTGTAAACTCGCCCTTGCAAGGCTCTAGTGGGCTATTTTCACAAAAAGGCAAATAAAAAACATGCTATCAAAAGAGACTAATCGGAAGAGGGTATGGCTGGTCATTGTCGTCATAACGGTCATCCTCCTATGCTCGGCCGGTCAATACAGTCAGGGGCCACGAGCCACTTTACGCCGTGCACTAAATCTAAGGATGCTCCCATTGTCAGTTCGCATTGAGGGCTATCATAAAGATATATGGACAGACTACATATTTGTCGCCTCAATTACGATGAACCCAGAAGATATTGAAAGCCTAACTGCTGGGCGTCACTTTAAAAAAAGCAGTAGTCCGACAAATTACTTTGTTTTCAATATGCTCCCTAATTATGAGTCCTTTTCAGCACATGAAGATTGGAGTTGGCAAGCTAAAGGCAATTATGATGATCAGATCTTTGCCCCCCATTGCGTAATTGAAACCAATGAAGCTCAAGACCAAGCATTTGTCGCATGTCTTGCTGACTAATTCGGCAAAATATTGCTGGAGGGCACAATACTATAATACTGTGCCCTCCAGCTGCTTACTTTACTCAATCACACAGCAATCGCAGGAACATCGGCCGCGCGGATCAGATCATTCAACGCCGCAAGGTCATCACCCATAATCGCATTAAACGCATCAATGGCTGAGTCAGCAATCGCCGCAGCCTCTGCATATGCATCGATTGACTGCTGCGTCGGGGCCGTATCCGCACTTGATACCACCATCGGCAAATTCGAAAGCTGGTTGGCCAAACGGGACTCATGATTCATGTCGAAGAACGAGCCTCCCTTCGTTTGAACCAACACATCCTCAACGTTGGTGAGCTTGTTTGCAACCGCCTCACAGCTTTTCGCCAACGGGCTATCCTCTTCAGCCTTAGCCCCCCACTCAGCGATTTGAGCCTTGATCTTCTTGATCGCTCCGGCCGTTTCATGCACGGCCGACTGCTTGTCCCGAATCGAGAGCAACAGATCAAACTGCGCTTTGAGGTCCGCCCCGCTCGCCGGAATGCGTGGATCTTTCAGAATCTCAAACGAAACAGTTTGGCTCTCTTCGCCAACATCTAACCGAGCCGAATAACTGCCAGGCTGAGCCGTCGGGCCAAAGATAAAGATCATTTCCCCTTCGAGCGGCTTCGCATTTTCATAACGCATGTCCCACTCAAAGCGATTGAGTCCAGCCTTGGCCGAAAGCCTAACCGACATATCTTTGTCATCTTTCTTTTGACTGCGAAAGCTTTTGATCTCATTCCCATCACTGTCCAGAATCGTCAGCTTGATCGCATCTTTAACAGCCTCTGGCAAGAAGTAGTTGAGCACCACCCCTTCAGGGGCATCTGTGCCACAATCATGATGGGTCCACTCGAGCGCATCTTGTTCATTTTTATGCACCTCTACGGTCGCAGTTGCCCCCAGCGTCAGCATATATAACTTGCCACCCTCACGCATCATAAACGAGCGAAAGGCTGGAGCTGGAATACGGACCGATGGAGCGGGTGAGAAGAGTTTGACGGCCGAATCATCCTCGATGTCGTGCAAGAACGTCACATCATCCATGATCCAAAACGCCCGGCCGTGGGTGGCGAGCACCAAGTCATTGTTCTTGCGTTGCATGTCATAAATCGGCACGACCGGCAGATTGCCACCCATCGGGTGCCACTGCTCCCCATCGTTAAACGAGACATACATGCCGGTTTCAGTGCCAACATACAACAAACCACGTTTGGCCGGATCTTCACGCAACACGCGCGTAAAATCATTTTCTCGAATACCGTTGTTGATGGCCATCCACGTCTGCCCATAATCGTTTGTTTTAAACAGATACGGGTTGTAATCGTCAAGCTTGTACTTAGTACATGCTAGGTAACATGTCGCCGGATCATGGGGTGAGATTTCAAGCGTATGAACCATCGTCCGATACGGCAGGTCGGCCGGGGTCACATCGGTCCACGTTTGGCCGTGGTCTTTAGAGATATGGACCAACCCGTCGTCAGTTCCGGCCCAAAAGACACCCGCTTCGTGTGGTGACTCTTCAAACGAGAAGATCGTGGCGTAGTTTTCCGCCCCGGTCGTATCAAGATTGATCGGCCCACCAGATGGCAGCAGTGTCTCTTCGTCATTGCGTGACAGGTCTGGGCTAATGATTTCCCAGCTTTGCCCCTCGTTGGTTGAGCGGAACAGATGGTTCCCGGCCGCATACAAGATATTTGGGTCGTGGGGTGAAAAACGAATCGGATAGGTCCATTGGAACCGATACTTCCAATCTTTCGCCCCTTTGCCTCGGTTGTCCTCCGGCCAGATGGTGACGAGCTGGAGCTGTTTGCTCTTGTGGTCATATTTTTGCAACGCATTTCCGCCCCCGGCCGAGCTACCAATCGCCCCCACAAAAACCAAATCTGAATTGTCCGGATGAACCACGATATGGCCACTTTCGCCGGTCCCGGCCGCGTATGAATCTCCCCACGGAATCGCACCAATCCCCAAACGGCTGGGGGTGCTAATACTCGAATTGTCTTGCTGCGTGCCGTACACCCGATAAGGGAACTGATTGTCAGTCGCTAGACGATAAAACTGCCCGGTGAGCTGGTTGTAAATCGTTGACCACGATCGGCCGCCGTTAAAGCTCACATTCGCCCCGCCGTCATTCCCCTGCACCATCACCTGGGTGTTGTCCGGGTTAATCCAGACATCATGGTTGTCACCATGTGGAGTCGTGATTTCGCT
>JBGCDP010000228.1:0-56425 GCA_045105475.1 Anaerolineae bacterium | reverse complement strand
TAATGCTTTCTAAAACATTGAAAGCAGCCAGAAATGGGCCAAAACTTGCTGGCTTTTAAAAATTATCTAACACATTTGTCTGCGGTACTTGTTGATTCCTATACGTTTCCCATTCTGGTTATGTTTTAATTTCGAACAGGTTATAGCAGAAATATGTCACAAATATGTCACAGCTCGAGTCGCTTATTGAAGATGGATTACAGAGAGAAAACAGGTAGGCAGCTGTAGGCTCCCCTGACTAATGAATTGAGCTCAATAGCTTAAGCCCGGTCTGGGAAGTTGGTAAAAACCCCATCTACCCCGATAGAACGCATCCGTTCAATATCTTCTTTTTCATTAACGGTATAGACTAAAACAGTCAGCCCGTGGCCGTGGGCTTCGTCTACCATTTCTTTGGTTACGATACGCAGTGAAGGATTAATACTAACCGCTTCTAATTCGTTTAGGACAAAATCATAATCAACTCCATCCTGCCAATAAAGTGGCGCACGCTTATACAACGAATTGAGCGCCTTCGCCTCAACTAGCTCGGCATGGTTGAATGAAGAGAGTAAAAAATTTTCGGCCGTCCAGTTTGACTCATTGGCCAAAAGCTCATCGAGGAATTTAACAACAGGGCCGGCCGTTCCTGGCCCTTTCAGCTCGATATTTAGCCCTACACGGCCGTCTATCAGCTGAACCACTTCGCTCAAAAGTGGGATTTTTTGCCCGTTGCCCGCATCTAGTGATCGCAGATGTGACAACGTCTGTTCAACAACAGCACCTGTCCCATTTGTCGTTCTATCAAGATCATCATCATGAATGACAACCATGTCATCTTCTACAGCATAGACATCGATTTCCATCCAATCGACCCCCATATCGAGCGCAAGCTGGATTGATTCAAGTGTGTTTTCTGGAGCGTGACCCATTGCTCCACGGTGACCGATAATTAGCATAATATTTCCTACTGTGCGTATAGGCTAGCGAAAGCCTCTAAAAAGTTGATTCAGGGATTGTTTCCATCCGCTTAATTCCAACGCGATCCAACACCAGTCGAATACGACTGTGGATTTTTGCTTTGTGCGGACGGATTGTTTTATAACGAGATACGATGTTTAGGTGATAAACCTTGTGACAAGATATTGACCTAAGTTCTTCGTTTTCAAGATAGCTACGTTCTTGAATCGGTTCAGCCATTTTATTTAAATAAGCGCGAATATCGTAACGTAGAATATCGTTGATTCCGGTGATTTGCACCATATCGCCAAAAATTTGTTCAAAAGCATTGGCATACAAGACGATCTCTTTGGAGTGGCGGATTACTTTCTCTTCCCGGCCGTCACTGTCAATTCGGCTAAATTGATCCCGATTGCGTGATTTTAAAACCAAACGCGGGACCTGGCTTTCTGCGATAAAGTCTACTTTCTCTTTGAGAAATCCTAGCTTTACGCCATCTTGTGTCCGAATCACAATTCGTCGATCATGCAAAAACAGTTGGAGCCGCTGTGAAAAACGGTCCCGAGACACCTCTTTAATCCGATCTTTAAACATGTAGCCGACAACGAGAGCTGCAAATACCGGAAGGGTAAAGTTGTCGAACTGCGATTGAAAATAAAATGCAACCAAGGTCGCAAAAATCATAGCGATCCCAGCCGCAATCGCATTGCCCAAATGAGTAAGCCGCTGCCCGTCTTTAGAAATATCAGCACTTAAAAACAAAACGCTAGCAGCATACTTTTTAAGGACTGAAGCTCGGTACAGATATGTCTCGTTTTCGTCTAGGCTATTCAGAAGGGACAAATAACCGTGCTGACGGCGGTGCTTGGTTTCTTGACCCACTCGATCAGAAATGCGTTTGCTAAAGTCCGGCCGATTGCTCTTCTTTGAGTAGTTATCAACAATAGTAAACAGTTCAATTAACCCTTCTTCAATCAAAATGCTAATCGACTCATCTGTCAGCTGATATCCGTTTAAAATTTCTTCAGAAACATGGGGCAGGTTAAACGTAGAGAACATGTCTCTAAAATGAGCGCTGATCGTCTCCGTTTCGGTTAAGAATTCTTCGACTAAATTATCAACAACCAAGTAGACCTTGCCGTTGGGGCCAACTTCTTCAATTCGAGCCTTTGTATGGATCAAGTGCTCACGAATAGCGCTATTCAACATAGCGGCAAGCAGCTTGAAGTAGGTATTTAGCTGGCGTAAAGTTGAGCCGTTGCTGATCCAATCTGGCTGGCTTATAAGATCATAGATAGCCACTAATGGTGAGTTAGTGCTTTCAACAAAATCTCTCAAAAGCATGGCTGGGGTTTTAAGGCGGATATAGTTTTGTACGTCGCGGTAAAAGCTTTTTTTGCTATAGGTGTCGGCCGAAATGCCTAGGGTATGTGGGGCGAAAATATAAGTTTCGACCGTATAGCGCGTTTGTCGGCCGTCGAGTAATTCATAATCAAGCTTAATTTCAAACTGAAATTGATCATGAGGCTTAACCGCCTGCTGTATCGATTCAATGGTTGACTGCATTACCCTATCCTACCTAAAAACCGAGTGAGATGCAGGAGGTCTGCACATTTTTGCGCAGACCTTTTTGTGTCTGATCAAAATTTAACTCAACTATGTCTCCAGCTAGAACTAAAATACAAGCTAGAATTTGCCGAAACTCAAAGCGAAATATATTTATCCCTCTACGGAATCGTTTTTTAAGAGATAGAATGTATGTCATGATGGGCAAGATTAGCCGGTCTCATTTTCTATATGAACAACAAACCAAAATGCATTATCGTTACCGGCCGCCCAGGATCCGGAAAAACAACACTCGCAAAAAAGCTATCAGCGCAACTCTACATGCCGTTGATTAGCCGTGACGCGCTAAAAGAAGGGTATGTCAATACGTTCGGTGTTGAGCACGATGCATTGCCGTCTGATACAAACCGCCTCGTTTCAGATCTATTCTTTGAGATCGTAAACCAGCATTTGGCTGGGAATATTTCAATCGTAATTGAGGCAGCCTTCCAGCATCATGTGTGGCAGCTGCATATGGCACAGATTCAAAATTTGAGCGAGCCATTTATCATCATCTGTACAGTTAATGCATCAACAGCCACCCAGCGCCGCCAGCAAAGACTGCTAGATGACCCCGGCCGGGCGTTCTATCATGGAGATAAGCACAATCCGAGCTTAGCCAGATATGCTCCCCCAGAATTAGAGATTCCAACCCTAACGGTTTCAACAGAAGGTGGCTACACACCCTCGTTTAAAAGTATCGTCAGTCGAATTCAACCTTAACTTTTCCCTCCCGCTTACTAAATTAACTTAACCACTAACTTAGACCTGACAGTTTGATGGCTGACTATGCAGGCTAAGATCGAAATAGAGTATGATTGAGTTTAAATTCATAATTCAAAAGGAAAATTAGAATGTTAAGTCACGTTATGGTGGGCTCAAATGATATCGAGAAAGCAAACGCTTTTTATAATGCTGTCCTTGGGGGTGTGCTTGGCGTTCGTTCGCCGATAGTAAATAAGAATAAGACGGGGCAAACTCGCCTATTTTACATCCATGACGGCTCGACTTTCTGCGTAACCGAGCCAATTAATGGGGAACCAGCTACTGCTTCCAATGGCTCAACAATCGGTTTTGTCTGTAATTCACCCGAGCAATTGAAGGAGCTTCATGATGTCGCCGTAGCCAACGGTGCTACTAGCGTCGAAGACCCTCCTGGCCCGCGCGAAAACGCAAAGGGAGTTCTTCACCTGTGCTATTTCCTCGACCTAGACGGTCACAAGGTTTGCGGCCTTTACCGTCCACGCTGAGCCTGAGGAAAAATTTTATAGTTTACCCCCCGACTGTTGAATCAGTTTAGCCACCAGACCGGTCCAGCCGGTTTGGTGGCTAGCCCCTAAGCCTGCACCATTGTCCCCGTGGAAATATTCGTAAAACAGTACATGATTGCGCCATAGGTCATCATGCTGCGGCCGTTGTTGATCGCCAAAAACGGGGCGGCGGCCGTTCTCATCCTGCAAAAAGATGCGGGTCAAACGAAGTGAGAGCTCTTCTGCCACTTCATTGAGCGTGAGCATATTGCCAGATCCTGTTGGCATTTCAACCTTGAATCCATCGCCATAAAACCAAGCATGCTGCTGCAACGCTTCGATAATGAGATAGTTCATCGGGAACCAGATCGGCCCGCGCCAGTTAGAGTTTCCTCCGAACAGTCCAGAACGAGATTCGGCCGGCCAGTAGGGCACGGTGTGCGCTGTTCCATCGACCCAAAAGACATACGGATGCTCTTCATGCACCTTTGAAAGAGAGCGAATACCGTGATCAGATAAAAACTCACTTTCGTCCAGCAAATACTTAAGCACACGCGTTAGCCGATCTTTCGTGAGTAGTGCGGCGATATGTCGACGCTGATTCGTCTCCCCAATCTCACACACCATGCTTTCAGAGAGGTCCGGCCGGTTTTGCATAAACCAATCCATGCGCCGTTTAAACACTGGATGATTGTCCAGCAGCTCAGCACTAAATGTCTGAATCGCAAAGATCGGGAGCAAGCCGACCAACGAGCGCACTTTGAGTGAAATCACTTTGCCATCCGGCAAATGGAGCGAATCATAGAAAAAGCCGTCTGCGTCATCCCACAGAGAATATCCTAAATGGCCACGATTATTCATCGCAGACGCAATACGTAGAAAATGCTCAAAGAATTTCGACGCCATATCTTCGTAAACCGGGTTATCCTCTGATAGTTCAAGCGCCATCCGCAAAAGCTGCAGACAGTATGCCCCCATCCAAGCGGTGCCATCCGCTTGATCAAGATGACCGCCAGTTGGCAGCTTGTGACTACGATCAAAGACGCTGATATTGTCCAGACCTAAAAACCCACCCTGAAAAATGTTGTTGCCGTCTGTATCCTTTCGATTCACCCACCATGTGAAATTGAGCAACAGCTTGTGAAAAATCCCTTCCAGAAAAGCCCGGTCATTTTTACCCGTTTGCTTGGCATCGATTTTGTATACGCGCCAAGCAGCCCAAGCATGTACCGGTGGATTCACATCGCCAAATGCCCATTCGTACGCGGGCAGTTGCCCATTGGGGTGCATGTACCATTCTCGCGTGGTGAGGGTTAACTGCCGTTTGGCGAAATCAGGGTCAACCAACACAAGCGGGATCGTGTGGAAAGCTAAATCCCAAGTGGCATACCACGGATATTCCCATTTATCTGGCATGGAGATAATGTCAAAATTAACCAGATGGCTCCAATCTTTATTCCGGCCGTCTTTCCGTTCTTTTGGCGGCGGCGGGCCGTCTGGGTCGCCATTCAACCACTGGTTAATGTCGTAGTAATACAGCTGTTTTGACCACAACATGCCTGCCAAAGCTTGCCGCTGCACATTTTTCTCATCGGCCGTCAGGCTCGATTTTTGCACCACAGCGTAAAACTCGTCAGCCTCAGCGAGGCGTTTTTTGAAAACTGAATCAAATTGAGCAAAAGGCTTTTTCAAAGCTTTCGTTGTTAAACGGACTCGAACAGTCACCGACCCACCCGCCGGTATTGTGTGTGCGTATACGGCCGCCAGTTTCGTCCCTATCTGCTCAGGGTTAACGGCGGCCGATTCCCCATCAATAACGGCCCGGTGGATGCCATCTTTGACATAAGGGGATGCGTTTTTGCTGTTAAAAAGCAGCTCGTTGTTTGTTTCATTTTCAGTGAAAAGGAGCGCATCAGCTTGATCGGTATAAAAGTGATAATCTCCCAGTGTGGGATGCTGAGCAAAAGCGCTATTGGGGAGGTCACCTGCGGAGAGTTGCGGCCGGCCGTTCACATCTCCCATTGGCCCATCTTTATATCCCCATGACCAAGTGTTTCGAAACCACACCGTTGGCAAAATATGCAGCGGTGCATCTTGGTCCCCCCGGTTGTGTGCCGTGATTTTGACCAAAATATCATTTTGATCTCCTTTGGCGTATTCGATAAAAATGTCAAAGTAACGATTGGAACCAAAAATGCCGGTATCTAGGAGCTCAAATTCATCATCATCAAAGCCACGCCGCTGGTTTTCATTAATGAGATCAGCATAAGGGAATTCCGCTTGAGGATAGCGATAAAGCGCCTTCATATAGCTATGCGTTGGCGTGCTATCAAGGTAATACCACAGCTCCTTCGCATCTTCCCCATGATTTCCTTGCGGCCCAGTGAGGCCAAACATCCGCTCTTTCAAAATCGGGTCCCGGCCGTTCCAAAAAGCGGGCGCAAAGCATAAATACTGGTGACGGTCACTAATACCAGCCAAGCCGTCTTCATTCCAGCGATAGGCCCGACTACGAGCATGTTCGTGCGGCAGATAGTCCCAAGCATCCCCTTTTGATGAATAATCTTCGCGTACAGTACCCCAAGCTCGATCACTCAGATAAGGGCCCCAATGTTTCCAATTCCCATCTTTTGCACGATAAGACTCTAGCCGTTTATGTTCTGCTGTTTTTTTCATAGTTTACATATGCCAATTCGATTTATGAACTGAACCGATTATAGATCGGTCTGGGAAAATACATGCTCCAAAATCATTCTCTACATAAACAGCGCTTAAGTGTTGGTTTGCTCGGTTGTCAGATTGGTAGACTACTTGAAATTTATAATATGGAGATTCAATTATTTTGACAAATTTTAGACGGTATTTTCGAATACTGCTTGTTTTTACTGCGATCGGGATCATCAGCCTAACAATCTATTTCGGCCGTCGGCCATTACGCTCAGAACTGTTTATTGAAGCGATTCATCCGGGGGTTGATTACTATAGGAATTCAAACAACCAGCCTTATCGCACCGTTTATCACCTGCTAGAAATCGATCTGACCACCCCTGGCCTTCAGATCGTCGGCTCAACCCCTGAAGCGGGGCCCGAATACGCAGCCCAAACAGTCCGTGACTTTGCTGAAGCGCATGGGACGCAAATTGCGATCAACGCCAATTTTTTCTATCCCTTTAGAGCTGATGCACCATGGGATTATTACCCCCGATCTGGAGAATTCGTGCAGGTTGATGGCATCGCGATAAACGATGGGGTTGCATATAGCCGAATAAGGGCTGACAGACCGGCGTTATGCATGAGCGCTGAACCGCTTGCTGAAATCCATCGATCAGGCCGTTGCCCCTCAGGTACGGTCATGGCCATTGCTGGGAATCTACAAACTTTGAGAGATGGCAAGCAAATTGAGTTTTCAGAGGAAAATCGTTTGCCCCGGACTGTGGTCGGAACAAATGAGGCCGGAGACCGACTATGGATTTTAGTTGTAGACGGCCGTCAACCGCTGTATAGTGCCGGTGCGACCCATTTTTACACATCTAAGCTGCTAAAGTCGGCCGGTGCCACAGATGTCTTGAATCTAGACGGTGGTGGCTCTGCGACACTCATTATCGAAGAAGGTGGGGTTCAGCAGCTGTTTAATGCTCCTTATCACACCCGAATTGTCATGCGCGAACGACCGGTGGCGAATCATTTAGGGGTTCAAATTCCAAACCAATAAAATTATGAAGCAACTCTATCCAATTATAGAAAATGTCCCTTTTGTAGACACTAACCAAATGATCGAAGTCGACCGGGCAATGATTGAAGATTACCATATCGAGCTCATCCAAATGATGGAGAATGCCGGACGCAACTTAGCCCATCTCGCTCGCGGCCGATTTTTAGACGGTGATCCAAGCGGCAAAAAGATCGTGGTGATGGCAGGCACAGGTGGCAACGGCGGCGGCGGTATGGTGGCAGCTAGACGATTGCACAATTATGGTGCAATCGTCACCGTCTTTGTCACGGCCAAAGACGGGCGTTTCACGCCCATTCCAGCCCACCAGCTAGACATTTTACGCAGGATGGGGGTTCAGATACGACCAGCCATAGAAATATCAGAGTCTGTCTCGGCCGATTTAATCATCGACGCTGTGATCGGCTATAGCCTAAAAGGAACACCCCGCGGCAATGCCA
Organism: Anaerolineae bacterium; assembly: GCA_045105475.1. GTDB lineage: Bacteria > Chloroflexota > Anaerolineae > Promineifilales > Promineifilaceae > WTJY01. The sequence continues at coordinate 48,461 of JBGCDP010000228.1, read as the reverse complement.
AAACGATGATCACATGGGCGAATGCACAGAAAGCTCCCATCTTGGCGCTAGATGCCCCCTCAGGAATCGACACAGCTACCGGTGTTGTGTTTGATCCAGCGATCAAAGCGGCCGCGACACTCACGCTCGCTTTACCCAAAAAAGGGTTTTTCGTTAAAAATATTTCAGAGCAGATTGGGGAGCTTTATCTCGCCGATATCAGTGTTCCGCCAGAACTTTATGCAAACGATCAATTAAATATCGAAGTAGGGCCGATTTTTGCCCAAAGTGACATTGTGCGCCTGCGTTAGGCAAAACTTAATCCTGCTTTTGTGCGGTCGGCAAAAAGAAAACCATAAATACGGCAATAAGCGGCAGAACACCCGCCCCACGAATCGTCAGCTCTAAACCAATCGTATCAGCTAAAATTCCAGCCAAATAGCTAAAGACAGAGCCTGTGAAAAACATCCCACCTAAAGCCAAGCCTGACGCAAACCCACGCCCTTTGGGGAAAAAGGATTGGATCAGTAGCACCAAAACACTGTGCGGTAGTGCAGCAAACCATCCAGACACAAATAGCAGCAATATTTGAACGCCACCTACAGCCGGAACACCAAACCACAACGGGATAATCGTACCCGCCATGCCTGCTAAAATGATGTTGCGCCCTTTGGTGTAGTCGGCCAACATGCCGCCTGAAAGCGTGCCAAGCATGGTGCCAAATAAATACGCTCCAGTGACCCAGCCTGCATAACTGACCGCAATTCCTTCTTCGATCAAAAACTTGGGTAGATAGGTCATCACGATAATACCAACTGAGCTGTAACCAATAATGGTTATCAACACGGGGATGAACGACCATCCCAAGCTTTTAGATCGCTTTACATCTGCTGGGGAATTTACAAGAGGATGTTTCTTTTCTAATGCCAAATGATCATGAAACCAATCGTCATTAATGGCGACCAGCCCAAATACAAATGCGATAGAAGCGATTCCGGCCGAGAGCAGATACCCTTGGCGTCCCCAAGCTTCAAGAAAGTACCCAGCCGCGATTGGGCCTACAAATAGCCCGGCTGAACCAAAGAAGAAAAACAGCCCTGTGGCTAGATTTCGCCTCGTAAAATCCGGCCTGGTCGCCATCGTTGTCCCGGCCGGGTGAAACATGCCTGAGCCTAATCCTGCACAAGTCAGTGTGATGACGGCCCACCAGCCTGGCAGCATAGCGGTCAATGCAGAAAACAGGACCATCCATAACATGCCTCCTACAACCAGCTTTTTAGGGCCAAATTTATCGGTCACCCACCCAAATAACGGCTGTGAAAGCGCGTTCCCAACGTTGTAGATCACAAGGATCAGCCCAACCTGCCCGTTGGACATGCCTAAACTGATCGCTAAAAGAGCCATTAAGATGCTGCGGCCGTTGTTGAGAAAGTCGATAAAAAAGTGGGTGACACAGGTCGCCCAGTATCCCAACTGTGTCTGGAATATTGTTGTTGGCTGCAAGGTTTTGGGTGAGATGGAAGTCATTCTCGAAGTCTATCTGATTGAATCAAACTAGACTCTGAATGTCATGAGTTTGCTTGCACCTTGTTAACAGAAGTTTGCCTTAGTTTTTCTGAATTCATGGGCGATTTGGTACAAAGGGGTGATTGTTGAAAGGGTACTATTTTCATAGACTCAAAGTCATGCAGAGAGATGGCCCATGCACCTATCGGTGAAACCCACCAGGAGACCCAAATATGACAATCTTTAAAGCCTACGCGGTAACTTGCGAGCGCTTTTTCCCAGGTAAAATTGTCCATTATGCCGCACTTAGTGAACATGGAGCTTTAAACGAGGCGTTAACTGCGATTTACAAAATAGGCGGCCGTGCAAAACCAAAAGACGTATCAGTGATGAGAGTTCCAGAACTTGATAAGCTAGCTGGGGCAATGTCCCGAACTGGCTGCTTAGATGGCCAAATTATGATGGCGCGTTAATTGTCTTTTAAAAACAATCATTCAAGAAAAAAGATCGGTTAAACCGATCTTTTTTTATTTATAAAGCAATCCCAACTAAATTGTCCCCGCATAATCGTTTTAAAGATGGCGAGTCATTGAGTCTCATGTATAACTCCAGAAGAAAATTAGCATTCAAAATAAGGAGTAACCGATGGCTGAAAAATCAATTGCAGCGCGCATGCAAGAAAATCAAATAGTTCTTCCACCCTCTCGCCCACCAGGGGCGATCTATAAACGAGCGGTCATATCTGGCAATATGCTTTATGTTTCTGGCAATATTCCCATTCGAGATGACGGTTCTTTGATTATCGGCCGAGCAGGTGACACGATGACAACTGAAGAAGCAAAAGCGGCCGCCCGGCAGGTAGGTTTAGTCATGCTCGCCAATATCAATGCTGAATTAGGTGGTTTAGACCGAATCAATAAGCTTGTAAAAACACTGGGAATGGTCAATTCAACACCAGATTTTGGTGAGCAACCTGAAGTGATTAATGGCTACAGTGAACTCATGCAGGAAGTATTTGGACTAGATAACGGCACCGGTGCACGTAGTGCAGTTGGCATGATCCTACCCCGAGGTGTGATCGTTGAGATCGAAGCGATTTTCGAGCTAAAAGATTAAGGCCAACTCGACAAAAACAGACAAATTTAGAACAACAAATCGATTAGGTAAAAACAGGCATCTCCCTTATCATTTACCTAATCGCTCATTATCAAAAAAGCCTACTTTTTACCTACCACATAATTTTATAAGGTTTAGTTGTACCAAGAATTTTATAAACATTCCTAACAGCCTAAGCCCATCATCCGAAGATATACAAAAGGTCTATGCGCACCGACCACCTGCTTGATTATAATTAAACTTAGCATTCAAATTTATCCCAAATTATCAAAAGCTTGATGCAATTCATGCTAAATTATTCAGAGGTATCCATGAAAAAATTTCAATTATTATCCATCATACTATTGATCGCATTAATGATTTCAGCAGCTTGCACAAGTCAGCCTGAGCCGCTAGAAGAACCCGCAGAACAACCAACTTCAACAAATGAAGAATCAAACAGTGCGGAGCCGACAGCTCCTAACTCAGAAAATGTGCCAACTTCAGAAGCAGAACCTACAGAAATAACGATGCCAGATCTGGAAGGCAGAGAGATTACTGTGGCTGTCACACATGACTATCTGCCATTTAATTATGTTTTGTTGGAGTCAGGTCAAACGGGAGGATGGGATTATGAGCTATTAGCTCAAATATGTGACCTGATCAACTGTCAACCTAAGTTTGTCGTTTCTGAGTGGGAAACAATGATTCAGGATGTTTCAGACGACAAGTATGATATGGCGGCCGAAGGGATAACAATTACGAAGGAGCGCAAAGAAATTGTTGATTTTTCTGATGGGTACTTGGCAATCAAACAGCGCATGTTGGTCAACGCAGACGAAGATCGATTTAGTGATTTTGCAGGGTTCCTAACAGATACATCTTTAATTGTTGGTGCTCTTTCCGATTCCACAAATTTTGATGCAGCTGTAAACTTAGTTGGAGAAAGTCGAACACGGGGGCTTGAGACACTGCCGGAGCTAGTTGAAGGCCTTACAAATGGAGAAATCGATGTCGTTTTGCTCGATGATGTGGGCAAGAGTGGCTATACCGGCTTTCAAGCTGATCAAGTCACGTTCATTGGCGAATCACTTACAACTGAAGAACTTGGTTTTGTCTTTCCAAAACGCAGTGAGTTAGTACGGCCGTTTAATTTGGCTTTAGAACAATTGGCTGCAGACGGCACATTAGATGCGTTGACATTAAAATACTTCACCGACGAATTCACTTTAACGTATGACGATATTGCTGCCCCAGTCCTCGATGAGTAAGGGCTAGATTTAAACGCGGGGCAAAGTAAATGTAACTATCGCCCCACCTGTTTCTGGGTCATTGGCGGCCGTAATTGTGCCGCTATGACCTTCGACGATGCTCTTGGCAATTGCTAACCCTAATCCGCCTCCACCTTTAGCTCGACTACGAGCTTCTTCACCACGGTAAAATTGCTCAAAGACATGGGGCAGATCTGACATGGCAAACCCGGATCCACTATCTCTGACAGAAACAAACACCGGGCCAGACTTATCCCGATAGGCAGAAATTGTAATCGAGCCACCGCTAGGCGTATGCCGACACGCATTCTTAACCAAGTTGCTTAAAACACGGCCGATTAAGCGTGAATCCATGTATACCGAACCCAATCCTTCTTCTTGGATCTCACACGACAACGTAATATCTTGTTGTTTCACGAGGGCCTCAAACTGCTCACAGACATTAATGACCAAGCTTGTAATCGGCTGACTTGTCATTTCAAATTTCAAACCGCCAGATTCGAGCTGAGAATATTCAAAAAGATCATCCATCAGGGTATTTAATCCCTCAATGTCTACTAAAATATTTTTGTAGTAACGCTGAATCACCTTTGGATCCTCAACGACCTCATCTTGAATCGCTTCGATCATCGCCCTCATGCTCGTTAACGGTGTACGCAAATCGTGCGTTGTCCATGAAACAAGATCTCGTCGGAGTTGCTGTAGCTCATTGCGGACTCCTTCAGCCTCTTCTAGCTTTTCAGCCATGTTGTTAAAGGCGGCCGCTACCTGCGACACTTCATCCCGGCCGCGCACCATAGAACGCCGCTCTAAATTCCCTTCAGCAATTTGAGCAGCTGAATTAGCGAGTTCACGCAAGTCAGATACGATGCGCCAAACGATAGCCAATCCAAAAGCGGCCGACAAAATAGCTGAAAAAACGAGCAGTGAAATGGCTAATGGCAAGTCGTGATCACTGTTAAAGAACATCAGCCGCGCGCCGTTCCAGAAGTTCATGATGATCAAAATAGCTGACCAGGCATAGGCACTAACTAAGGTGAGCAGTAACGAACGGCTAACTTGAGCCGTATACCATGTCGCTAAAAAGCCAACAATAAGCGAGAAAACCCCAGATAAAGCCAGTGGTGCTATCAACGGCTGAAGGTCTGAAAACGGAGCGCCCATCAGCATACGGACGACAAGCCAGCCTAAGAAAAAACTGGCTAAAAGACCCACAATGCCAAACAGCAGATAGTTCAGCAAGCTGGAGCGCCTATCAGTGAAAGATGATGACGGTGATGAAGTTAAAGTAAACATAGGATTTATTCGTCTCCCTAGCTTTCAGGGATAAATTTATAGCCAACGCCCCAAACAGTTTGCAGCCAGCGTGGCTTGCCCGGATTGTCTTCAATTTTCTCTCGAACCCGCCGCATATGGACAGTTACCGTATTGGGGTCTACAAAGTCAGACATGCCCCAAACGCTTTCAAGGAGTTGGTCGCGAGAAAAAACTTGGCGTGGATGCTCAGCCATAAACTTTAGGAGCCCAAACTCTGTCGCAGTTAGTTCAACTTCATTCGGCCCAACTTTGACCGTATGGCTTAAAACATCGATTTCTAAGGCACCATCATCAAAAACCATAACGCCAGACGCTTGCTCGGCCGCCGCTCCACCTGACAAGCGACGTAATACCGCTTTGACTCGTGCAACGAGTTCTGCTGGAGAAAAGGGTTTGACCATGTAATCATCTGCACCCAGCTCTAACCCATAAATACGATCAACTTCTTGACGCCGGGCGGTCAGCATTATGACGGCCGTTTTTGGGTACTTTTCGCGAATAGTAGTCAGAACTGAAAGCCCATCAACCTCAGGAAGATTAATGTCGAGTACAACAAGCACCGGCAAATCCTCCATTTTAGCGAGGGCCATACGGCCGTCATGGGCCAAAGTACATTCGAAGCCTTCTTTCTGCAAATATAGGCTTACCACTTCAGCAACGGCTGGCTCGTCATCGACGATGAGAATCTTTTTCTTCGGTTGATCAGACATGGGTCAAAACTCCTTTGGCGTTTGATAGAACACTATTGTAGCTAATCACTAGAGAAAAGGAATTACGGGTTGTTTACAAGATTGTAGGTAGGCTTAAGATTTTCGTAATATCTATAAAGAGACTTTCACAACAAAATATGATCAATCACCCCTCCCCTAGCATTGTCATTTAACAAAAAAGAGCGACACCATCAAAAGATAGCATCGCTCTTTAAAAGCCTAAACCTTAACTCAGCAGTCGTTCTAATTTAAGACAAACGTATAACTGACAACGTCTGTTTTTGTTCCATCCGGCCGGGTCCGTTGCGCATAAATCGTGTGTTCTCCTGGCTCAAGCGGTTCTTGAGGGTTACCTTCATACTCACCTGGAATACTAATCGGGAAAATTTGACCCGGGAACTGAACCTCAATATCCAATGCATCAGAATTGATGCTGAAATTCCACGTGCTTAAATCATCAACCGAAGCATCAATTGCCGTTAGTGTCAAATAGACAGGTGTCCCGTTGATCGAGAAGTCAAACGAATCTTGCTGATGATCAAACATAATGTCATTGACAGTGTACTCATAAGTGAAGATTTCGCTTTGGACATCGTTCGCATCGGTATATTGAATATAAACAGTGTGATCCCCTTTTTCAAAAGGAATAGGGCCGATATTTGTGTTTGCGATCTTGCTGCTACCCACGTCAATGGCGCCGGTTGAAATAGATGGTGTTGGATCATCTAGGGAGAATAAAATCTCTTTAACATTGCCTTCTGGCAACAGAATCACCAGCAGGAGTCCCATATTGCCAAATGAATCGGCTGAATTAATCGCCATAAAGTCGAGCTTTTGCGAATCGACGGCCGCAAATGAATCAAGGCTGTTTTGTGCCGCACTCAATTTCTCTTGCGCCAGAGACTTATCGATGTAATAGCTGCTGAATTGCTGATCTTTTTCAAGCTCAAATAGCATTTGATAGGAAGCTGATTGTTGTTCACGCGAGTTGGTCGTAAACGTTGCCTGCAGCTGCCGTGTATACGCATCACCCAGTTCAAGAAAAACCGGAGCATATTGTGGTGCACGGTTGGCCAATGCTTCTAGCCTCACCAGCTGTTCATCACGATCATCAAGGAGCAGGGTTGACATCATTTCAAGCGTACGGTTGTCGGGTTGGCTATTGTACAAATCAGTGATTGTCTGCCGTGCTCGGCCGATGCCTTGCGTCCCATTTAGCAGATTGACGTACTCTTGCAACGGATCTACATACTCAAGCTGATAGCTGTTGTATCCCTCATAAGCTTTAATTGCTTCGGCCGTATTGCCTTTAAGCTGGTGTAATCGCGCATTGCTATACCACTCTTGTGGATTAGACGGATCTTCAATAATGACGTTACCCGCTTGCAAGTTTGCAAAAGCTTGCTGCAACTCTGCAAAACCAGCCTCTTGTGCGGCCGCAATCTCACTGAGTGTCTCTTGGCTTTCAGCAACTGCGTCACCCACTCCTGCTACGGCATCAGCCGTGTCAGACTGGGCAGTGGCCACATCTTGAACCAAATCTTCGGTTCGCTCAGTTGTTTCACGTATTTCTTCAACATCGGCTTCAAGGCCTAGCAACGAGGATTGCACGGCCGCAATCGGCTCAATATTTTCGGCTAAATATCCCTTTTCAGGTGCATTATTAAATACCACAGCATAAATAGAAAAAATGATTGTCGCACCTGCGGTTAGAACCATCGACGCTGGAATTAAAGATTCAGCCAGCTCCTTTTCAGGGGTTGCCTTAAACATGAAAAAAGCAACGACAGATCCAACAAAAGCGAGAAAAGATATGCCTGCCACCCATGGTGCTAAATCAAGCAGAGGCAAAATAACATCGCCCAGAAAGCCGCCAACGGCCGCTAGTATGCCTAACGGGCCTGAAGACTTTCTGAGTACTTTACTAAACAAAGCGGTTAATTCAGGATTCATTCGGTTTTCCTTTATAGTCCTTTGAGATTTAAAAACATTGCATCACCAGATTGTGCAATTGCTCTTAATTCTCAACTAATTCCCTTTTCAATTTCCTTTTTTGATGATCAATTGATCAGATTCAAATTCTATAAGTCTCGACGTTACACCGCCGTTACAGCCCCCAATCTATACCAGCCTCGCTCATACGTGGAAATCAGACATCAGTCATGGGTGTTTCAACTATAGGAAAAATTCTATGATGAGAGAGCGATAATATATAAAGTTATATATCCAAGATATCCGCAATTTTGCGAAATATTGAAAATATGGAACAGTCTGTAAAAAATTTGGGACTCCTGCACCCAAATATAAAGCAATAATGCCGCCTAATAGCTATAAAACAAAAAAGCCTTGAGTTTTCAACTCAAGGCTTTTTTAATGACAAGGTTTAATCTGTTTTAAACAGCAGCTTTAACAGCATTCAAGGCCGCATCGTAGTCTGGATGCTGGGCAACTTCTGGAACGTATTCCGTGTATGTCACTTTGCCATCGCGGTCTAAAACAAACATGGCACGTTGCTCTAAACGCCATTCTTTAATGTAAAGGCCATAAGCTTCTCCAAACTCCATCGCCTGATGGTCAGATAAAACTTTAACCGCATCTACTTCGGCAGCGCCAACCCAGCGTTTTTGGTTAAACGGGTGCTCTGCACTGACAGTTAGAATCACCACATCATCACCTAATGCGGCCGCTTCTTCATTCATCCGGCGTGTCTGTAGGTCGCAAATTCCAGTGTCGAGTGATGGCACAACTGAGATTAGGCGGACCTTTCCATTTGAGTCTGAAATTTTAACCGGCTGCATGCCATTATCAGTCAAAGTCACATCTGGAGCTGAGTCTCCAACAGATACTGGATTGCCGATTACAGTTAAAGCATTGCCTTGAATAGTTACCGCACCATGTCTTTCATTTGTCATAATTAAAATTCTCCTATTCGGGTGAATCGGCTTGTTTCTATGAAAAGCCGAGCTATGTTTTTGATTTATTAGTTAAATGCTATGATAAAAAAGTCAAAGCGACCTAATTTTAGTCTGGTTACTAACATAATTACGATAAGAACCAAATAAAAAGACCGATAAGAGCCTATTACTCACTATCGGTCTGGTCGATAAAATTATATTTTTACGTCTTAATCCTGTTTATCAAAGGTTTCTACTTCACTAGCCTCGAATCCCTTGGGTGTTTCCTCGACATCATACAAAACCCAGACACCACGATCGAGTTCTTCTGGATCAGATTCAACATCGGTTTTATGGAAGAAAATATCCTCATTTCCACCCCGTGAAATAAATCCGTATCCTTTCGTAACGTTATACCATTTAACCCGGCCGATATATTTACCTGTTCCCGGATCAATCTGTATCGTTTTCGGCTCGTCAAACTCTTCTTCTGGCTCGTCTCGAGCTTTCTCTTTGACTGGCTCTGAAGCTCTTCTCGGTTGAGCATCAGAATCCTTTTTAGGTCTATCTTTAGTCCTGTTATGGTCACTATGCTGTGGGGCTGACTGATCTTGCACAAGTTCGCTAAGTGATTCGGGTGTAACGGGTAAACCTTGCTCACTAAGTTGACGCTGCACTTCGACGCGAAACAATAGCTTGTTTCCATCGGCGTCAGTCGCCCAATGATCTGAAAAATTCATTATTCCTCCTACTGACAATCATGGGCTGTTGCCATTTATTACTAAAAAAATTTAGCCTAAAAAATGGCAAACATTGGTACAGACAATATTAAAGGCACATTATACCTATACCAAATGTTAACAATGTATTAAAGCAGGAAATCTAAAATACGCCAAGGAACCTTTTAAGCCGAAGAAAACCGAAGCCAACTTTACCCGATCAAAGAGAGCTGTGTGGCTCCGCTTTCGCTTGATTTTTGCTCAACTTCTTGCCCCGTATCAACAAAACCGACAACCCCAGCCACACGGCTACGTGGTCCAACTTTGGCAACAACCGCAGGCTTGATTGAACGTGATCCGACCTTGGCTTGCTTGAGCTCGTGCGGCTTAACCATGCCAGTTGTCATCTTAATTAACAACCGAGTATCTTCATCCCCGACCACAAGCGTTACCATTTCCATTGAACCCTTTGGCAGTTTGAGGCAAACAACCCCTTGGCCATTGCGTCCCTGAGATGGATATTCATCGATTGCAGTTGCCTTTGCCAAGCCATCATCTGTAATCGCCCAAATCATTGTCCCCGGCCGCATTAGCTCCATCGCAACCACACCATCTTCATCCCCTTTTAGCTTGATTCCAGCAATCCCGCCGGCAGCCAGCCCCATCGGGCGAACCTGCGTTTCTGAAAAGCGAATCGCTTGTCCGGCCGCTGTTCCCAGGATGATGTCATCATCACCTAAAGTAAGGCGCGCCCAGCCCAATGAGTCTCCCTTATCGATACGAATAACGGGGAAGATGTCGCTCGATACTCCTGGTAAGTCCTCAACACGTACTCGCTTGACGCTGCCTCCCAAGGTTGCCATTGTCAAAAAGCCTTCCCCGGCTTGGAAAAGTTCGGCCGGGATCACAACGGCCCCAACGATATTATTTCGACGTGTAAAGGCGGTTAATTCAGCCCAATGAGTGCCATCGCCAAATTGACTTGCGGGCGGTAGCTGATGGACAGCCATACATGCCGCTTTACCGTCTGCACCAAATAAATATAAAAAGTCACGGGTATTGGCTTTAGCCAACAGCAATGGCATTTCATCTAATTTGCCTGATATCCGGCCGACATTGGTCGATGTTGAGCGCGCAACAGTCCCCTTTTCACCCAACATTACCCAAGTACTTTCATCAGGCACCAAATCTTTAGGTACAGTCACATCTCCACCAAGAAGATCGACAATACGTGAACGACGTTGATCAGAATATTTCTCTAGAACAACTTCAAGTTCAGATTTCACCTGCCCACGCATCTTTTTAGGGCTTTCAAGTAATGTGGTCAGATCTTTAATCAGTTTCGCCTTTTCTTTGTACTCATCCTGAATCTTTTTACGCTCAAGTGCTGCCAACCGGCGCAACGGCATATCAAGAATCGCCTGGGTTTGTTCAGGTGAAAATTTAAAACGCTTAACCAAGTTTTGACGGGCTGTATCAACATTTCGGGACTTACGAATAATCCCAATCACTTCATCTAAATGATCTAACGCCTTCAGCAAGCCTTCCAAAATATGAGCACGTTCTTGAGCCTTAGCACGATCATATTCACTTCGGCGACGGACAATTTCTAACCGATGCTCAACGTAGTAGCGCAATATCTGTTTCAAGTTGAGGACACGAGGTTCGCCATCGACAAGGGCAACCATATTGATGCTAAATGTCCCTTGAAGAGGTGTCAGCCGATAAAGGTCTGCTAATGTATCTTCAACCGTTACGTTACGCGTCGTCTCTAAAATAATGCGAATACCGGTTCGGTCAGATTCATCACGTAAATCAGTAAGGCCGTCGAGCTTGCCATTCCGATGCAGGTCAGCAATACGGGTCAGCAAATTGGTTTTATTAACTTGATAAGGCAGTTCGGTGATGACTATGCGTGATTTATTACGCCCCATCTCCTCTACATGAACCTTTGCTCGTACAGTAATGCGCCCTTTGCCGGTTGCATATGCATTTGCCAATGCGTCCATTTGGCCACTTTCATGCGCTTTACTCTCACGATAGCGAAAGATAACCCCGGCCGTTGGAAAATCGGGGCCTGAAACAAACTGCATTAAATCAGCTGGGGTAATCGCATCGAGCTTGGTCCAATTATCAATCATGTAGCCAATAGCACTTACCACTTCGTTCAGATTATGTGGTGGGATGCTAGTTGACATTCCGACAGCGATACCACTAACGCCATTAACCAAAAGATTCGGAATTTCGGCCGGTAAAACAGTCGGCTCTTTTAATGAATCATCAAAGTTTGTAACATAGTCAACCGTATCTTTTTCAATATCAGTGAGCAGTTCACCACCAATTGTAGAAACACGCGCTTCCGTATACCGCATGGCGGCCGCTGCATCTCCATCAATCGAACCAAAGTTCCCTTGTCCATCAACTAGCTCATAGCGCATTGAAAAATCTTGAGCCATGCGCACCATCGCGTCATACACAGACTGATCCCCATGCGGATGGTATTTACCCAGCACTTCGCCCACCACACGGGCCGATTTACGATGGGACTTATCGGCCGTCAGACCCATATCATGCATAGCGTATAAAATGCGACGCTGTACCGGCTTGAGTCCATCACGCACGTCAGGTAACGCACGCGACACAATGACACTCATAGCATAGCTGAGGTAGGAGTCCCGCATTTCTGAGTTGATGTCGATTTGTTTTACTGTTCCCAGATCCATAGTTTTTGATTATCGATTTCAGGTTTCAATTGCCGATCCAATGCTTCAATCGGCAATTTTACTGACTATCAGAAGTGATATTTTATGTAATAAAGTTTTGTTGTGATGCCACAACACATCATACCGAGGTGAAGGGGCAAATGCAAATGAACATTTGTTCTATTTTAATAGATAACCGGCTTCTTTCAAAATTCTTTTTCCATTTCCAATAAAATTTTAAAATCAGGAATTTCCCGTTCCATTCACACAGACACACACTTAATTCCCAATGACGTACAGAAATGTAACTGTTATATTGCATGACGAAAAAGTTATTTCAGTTCAAGCCACTCAGTTTCAGTGGCAACACTTCCAAGGCTAATCAAAATCGTTAATGGACGGTAAACAGCTATGCAACTCTCTTCTAATTCACAATTATTCAACAAAAAACAGACGGTCCTATTTTGGATGGTCACTTTAATCCTCGGCGCAATTTTTATCACTGGCTGCACGCCTACTGTGGTTCCAGAAGTTAATTCTGAAGGGCAAACAGATATCGAACCGGGAAGTGCAGTGTCTGCAAGCTCAAACAATACGATCCGTGTGGGTGTATTAGCTACATTAGAAGGAACATTTCAGACCTTAGGGGAAGATGGTGCACGTGGAGTGGAATTGGCTGTCTCTGAATTTGGTGGGGAAATTGCAGGCAAACAAATCGAGTTGATTTACGCCAGTACGAATCTTGACACAGAGGTGGTAACGGCCGCCGTCAAAAGGCTTGTTGAGGAAGATAAGGTTGATATTGTAATTGGTCCTCTTTCTGGTGATGAAGGCTTAGCGGTAAAAGCTTACGCAAAAACCCAGCCTCAGATTACCTTTTTAAACGGAACTTCAGCTGCCCAAAATACAACACTGCGTGATCCGATCCCTAATTTCTTTCGATTTTCGACAGATGGTGCTCAATGGATGGCAGGCTTAGGTTCATATTCCCATAATGTTCAAGGCTACGAGCACATTGTGACCATTGCTGAAGATTATTCGTATCCACACAGTCAAGTAGGTGGCTTCCTTGTGGAATATTGTCGTGCTGGCGGATCTGTAGATTCCCAATTCTGGGTTCCTTTGGGTACGAATGACTATAGTGGAGTCATTTCAGCAATCCCGGCCGATATTGATGCGATTTATGTTGCATTGGGCGGAACTGATGCTGTTAATTTCTTAAGGCAATACAAGCGTTTTGGTGGAAAAGCCCCCTTAATTGGAGGCAGCATCACTCTAGATCAGTCAATTCTAGGGGCAGAAGCAATCGCCGAATATGTAAAAGGTACGGCCGCAGCAGGGCCAATTGCAGATGATAATCCAAACCCTGCATGGAAACAGTTTGTTGCAAACTATCAAGAAACATTTCCAGATGGGCTTCAATCACCATCACTTTTTGCGCACGGCTACTATGTCAATACAAAAGCCCTACTTCTCAGCCTCCAAAAAATTGATGGCGACTTGTCAAATAGGCAAATTGAGCTTCAAAAAACACTTAGCGCTCTAGAATTTGATTCGCCAACCGGCCCGATCAAACTAGACCATAATCGACAAGCGGTAACAACAATATTTATAACCGTAGTCGAACAAGACCAAAATGGGAATCTATACAACAAGCTCGTTCAAGAAGTTCCTAATGTCAATCAAACGCTTGGAATCCCTGAAAATGAATATCTAGCCATTGGTGAGTTAACCAGAAGTACGACCGGCTGCGATCAGTTTAACCAACAAGTGGGCCAAAAATAGGAAAGCCGCATATGCAGCAATCAAGCAGCAATCAGCCTGTTTCAGGCAATCAAACAGGCAATATATTTAGGAACCTCAATATTTTCCATTGGCGTTCACGCCTTGGTACTCGCCTAGCTACATTTGTCACGTTTGCAGCTCTAGTCCCGATGGCAATCGTCACGTGGGTTAGTTTTATCTCTGCGCAAACCAGCCTGATAAATCAAGGTGCATTCAAAGTTGAGCAAGAAACCGAACGAATTGGTCAAGAAGTTGAAGTCTATCTATCCCAATTTCCAAATGACTTACTGGCTCTGAGTGAAACCTTTTCTGTTCAGGCCATCTTTCGGGCCCAAGCCAATGATGGGATTGATCCCGCCAGTCTCGATAGCTACGACGTATGGACAAGCCGATTCACGCAAAGCTTGTCCTCAGTTCAGCGAAATAAACTTTTCTATCAACAAATCCGTTTGCTAGATGAATTTGGCAATGAGATCGTTCGGACTGACTTTTATGACGGCCGAATTTTCATTCCATGGGAAGAAGATTTAGCCTCACAATCTGAATCTGATTATTTCATTGAAGCAAAAAAACTAAAGAAAGGGGAAGTCTATATTTCATCAATTGAAATCAATCAAGATTACCCAGACAACAATAATTTAAAAGTACCTGTCATCCGGTTCAGCACACCAGTATTTAGCGTCTCTGATGATTTTCGTGGAGTCTTGGTTTCCAATCTATACGCCTCATCGATTCTCGAGCGATTACAAACCACAAGCGGTGAAACATTTTTAACTGATATTCAAGCTAACTATCTCTTTCATCCAGACCCAACAAAAGCCTTAGTTGCCCAAGACGGGGTAGAAAGTACAGCTGAAGATGATTTTGCTGGAATTTTTAACACTATCCTCGAAGATGAGATAGCTCATGCAGAGTTAGACCCTGATAGTGAATCTTTTGTTGCATTAAGGCATATACACTATGACCCAACCAACGATGACAGTTATTGGATTTTAATTCGTTCACTCCCACAATCGGAAGTAATCGAAACTGCAACCATTTCTCAACTTCTACAAAGCTTACTGACAGCGGCGGTCATTGTGGGCTTTGGTGCATTGGTCTTAGGCATTTGGCTAACACGCTCGATTGTTAACCCGGTAGAAGCTGTAAGCGCGGCCGTCGCACGCTTAACAGACAGGGATGCCAATTATGAAATTACGCTAAATCCAATTTCAAGAGATGTTGCAAACAGAAGTGATGAGCTCGGTGTTCTGGCAACCTCATTCAACGCAATGACAGTCCGGCTCAACGAGCTATACACGACACTTGAAGATCGAG
This sequence comes from Anaerolineae bacterium, assembly GCA_045105475.1. Taxonomy (GTDB): domain Bacteria; phylum Chloroflexota; class Anaerolineae; order Promineifilales; family Promineifilaceae; genus WTJY01. The sequence continues at coordinate 33,166 of JBGCDP010000228.1, read as the reverse complement.
TTAGAAATAGAACGCAAGACTTAGAAATTGCACGTCGTGAAGCAGATGAAGCCCGAACTGAAGCAGAAAGGGCAAACGATTTAAAAACCCAATTCCTATCCAACATGTCCCATGAGCTCCGCACCCCTTTAAACGCAATTATCAACATGACCGGTTTTGTAGCAGAAGGCGATATGGGAGAAGTTAACGAAGAACAAATCAGCGCCTTAAATATCACGATTGATAGTGGTCATCATCTTTTAGGCCTTATCAACGACATCCTTGATTTAACTAAAATTGAAGCAGGTATGATGAATGTCATATTTGAAGATGTTGATCTAGATGCAGTGTTACAGAGCGTCCTGTCATCTGCGACAGGTTTGGTTGCCAATAAACCAATAAAACTGATCAGCGAACTACAGCCCGGAGGGCTCCCAAGCATAGTCGGAGACAAACGGCGTATTCGGCAGATATTTCTCAACGTAATCTCAAATGCTGTGAAATATACAAATGAAGGGACGATTACTTTAACAGCTTGGGAACAGAATGATAGTGTCTGCGTGAGTATCAAAGACACGGGGATCGGCATTCCTGAAGACGATTACAGTCTTGTTTTCCAGACATTTTCTCAAGCACGCAATTCTCTTGACAATGTTGTCAGCTCAGGCCTTGGCATGCCGATCACAAAACAATTGATAGAGCTACATGGCGGCGAAATCTGGTTTGAAAGTAGTGTCGACATTGGCTCCACTTTTTATATTCAGCTTCCACTTATTCCTCCCATCACGAAAGGCACCATTGTTTTAAATCAAGATAAAAGCAATAACCAAAAAGATTTAATGACAGTAGAAGTAGAGAATAATTCGTGACCAAATCGACTCCATTTATCTTAAGTATCGAGAGTGACGAAAACTGCCGCTTAATCCTAAGCAAGCTGCTTGTGCAGATTATGGGTTTTGACAAGACTCAGATTTGGGCAGATAGCTCAGACTTTTTAGACCGGATTAATGAGCTACCAGAAGTTCCTCAACTAGTACTTTTAGATATCAATGTTGCCCCACTAAGTGGGTACAAAATGCTAAAATTACTCCATGAGAATGCTAATTTTGAAAAAACAAAATTAGTTGCATTCACGGCTGGGGTTATGCCAGAAGAAATCAACAATTTAAAAAATGCTGGTTTTGATAGCTTAATTAGCAAACCAATCATCCGCAGTAATTTTCCCAACATCATCAAATCTATCATTGATGGCCAATCCATTTGGTACATTTCTTAAGCCAGTGCTAGACCATACATATCAGGATTCAATCAAAAATGATTCTTAAAGGCAAAAAAATATTTTTAGTAGAAGATGACCCAGTCAACCTTGCTATTATTCGAGTGACATTACAAAAACAGGGAGCTGTAGTACCCTTTGACCATTGGGGGGATTCAACTTTGGAGCGTCTCTCGGCACAGGCGAATACGATTGATTTAATACTCTTGGACATTATGCTCCCCGGAAATGTGACAGGCTACGATATTTTTGATCAAATCAAAAATGAAGACAGTTTAAAAGATAAACCCATCATCGCAGTTACGGCTTCTGATCCAAACCTAGAAGTACCCAAAGCACGATTAAAAGGGTTTGATGGATACATTAGTAAACCGATCAATCGCCAACGTATCACGAAAGATATTCTAAGTGTTATAGAAGGTGGAGAGATCTGGCCAGATTAGGCTAAAGGCCAGATCCGTAGTTAAAGAGCCTAAAAAGGCATGCTACCACGGATCAGGCTCCTCTACCAAAATATCATCCCCATCGAGCTTAACTGCAAAAGTTTTTACCGGCATAACGGCCGGTAAATTCAGCGCTTCTCCAGTTTTTAGATCAAACCAACTCCCATGCTTCGGGCATTCGACACGGCAGACGTTTGTCGCAGCATCGCACTCAACCCGGCCGCCTGCGAGTGCAACTTCTTGATGAGAGCATACATCTTCGATGCAATAGTATGCATCCCCCATTTGGAAAATCACTACCGTGTCATAGTCAAAATCATGGACCAACGGCTTTCCAGGTTCAATGTCGGCCGTCGTGCCGACTTTCACAAATTCGCTCATTATTTCTTCGCCTGATTTGCTGATGCGCCTGCTTTTAAAACTTTAATCGACAAAGTCGCGCACTTCACTCGTCCCATACTCAAATTGCTTACACCCAGCAAATCAACCGCATCCTGTCCATTTAGCTCCATCATTTCATCGACCGTCATCCCTTTTACATGATCAGTCATCAATGAAGCCGAAGCCATACTAATCGCACAGCCATCACCCGACCACGCAATCTCTTTGATGCGTTGATCATCGTCTAACAAAACATCGATTTTGACCACATCGCCACACAAAGGATTGTCTTCCTCATGGCTAAATGTATGCGGGTCTAGCTCGCCATGATTTAGTGGGTTTTCGTATAAATCGAGAATCATTTCTCGATACATGTTGCTACTCATAAAATTCTCCAAATTTAAGATAGAAGTTAGAGAAAAAGATCTCGTTTCTTCCCAAATTATAGCCTAAAAACGCCTCTAGCTCGATTAAGACTCGTGACTAAAGCGTCAACTTCATCCGTTGTCGTATGCACATAAAAGCTCGCACGTGCACTCGCCCCAATCCCCATAATTTTATGCATCGGCATCGCACAATGGTGTCCGGCTCGCACAGCGATACCATCTTCATCTAGGAGCTGAGCAATATCATGTGGATGTAACCCTTTAAGAGTGAAAGCGATCAGTCCACCACGTTCGGCCGCCGTTTTGGGGCCCATGATTTGCAATCCTTCAACTTCTGATAAGGCTTCAAGTGCATAGCTGGTAATCATCTGCTCATGAGCGTGGACATTATCCATCCCTAAAGCGTTCAAATAATCAACGGCCGCGCCTAAACCAATCCCTTCAGCGATGGCTGGGGTTCCTGCTTCAAATTTGTACGGCAAATCGTTATAGGTCGACTTTTCCAGCGTTACGCGCCGAATCATGTCACCCCCACCCATCCAAGGCGGCATCGCTTCGAGATGCTCACGCTTGCCAAATAAGGCGCCTATACCAGTTGGACCACACATTTTATGGCTTGAAAATGCCATAAAGTCGCAGTTCCAATCTTGCACATCAACAACCGCATGAGGAACAGCTTGAGCACCATCTACGGCCGCAAGTGCGCCTACAGCATGGGCTTTAGCAACCAATTCTTTGGTTGGATTAATTGTGCCCAACACGTTAGAAGCGGCCGTAAACGAAAACATTTTCGTCTTTTCAGTCAGCAGCTCATCCAATGCGTCCATATCAAGCTGCCCTTCATCTGTAAAAGGCACATGCTTAAGCGTTGCTCCAGTTTGTTCACAGATCATCTGCCATGGAACAATATTGGCATGATGTTCCATCGCCGTAATCAACACCTCATCACCCGGCTTAAGATTCGCCCCACCCCAACTATAAGCCAGTAGGTTGAACCCTTCAGTCGCATTACGTACCAAAATAATTTCATCAGATGAGGGTGCATTCACAAAGGCGCGTACTTTTTCACGAGCGCCTTCATACGCGGCCGTCGCCTGTTCGCTTAACTTGTGGATACCACGATGAACATTTGCGTTATAGCTTCGATAGTAGTTATTCATCGCTTCAATCACTTGGATCGGTTTCTGCGATGATGCCGCACTATCTAAATAAATGAGAGGTGTCCCCTCATGATGCATTTCGGATAAGACAGGAAAATCCTGCCGCACTTTTAAAATATCTAACATTGTTTCCTTATTTTTATTTCTACTCGCAAAGTTGTCCTTCAGGAACAACGGTAAAAATGTAACTGTTTTTAAACCCCATCGCCCCTTCGACAAAGGATTCCGTTAAGCACAAGCCATCAATTGCTATGATGCTTGGTAAAACTTCATTTTGGAAAGCATCACTATCGCTACCACTTAGCAACAAATACTCAACATCCCATTCATATAAAAAGGGCATCGCTGCGGCCGTTGGCCAGCTTGATTCAACCGCTTGACCTGCTTCTTGTAAAAAACGAGGTGCATAGGACATATACCCATTTACTATTGGATGCTGGTGGAAGCCCTGATTATACATTGCAATCTTATCGATCCAGCGTGGATATTCAATTATTGCAGCATCATTGGGTACTGTGGCCAGCCAAGCATTCACTTCCGGCCGGTGATTGTCTCTGACATCGGTGAAAAAAAGGTAGGGTGTTAGCCATCCTTCAAAAATAACAAGCGCCAAACAGACAGCAAGAATAGCCGTACCATATCGCATTCTTTGCCTGAGAGCCGCAAGCCCTAGTCCGGCTAAAATCGAAACCGCCCAAATAAGCGGCAGTACAAATCGTGCCCACACCCGAATACCGTCGTAAAACGGGAGATAGTTATAAAAAACCGCACCAGGTAGTGGAAGAGCACCTCGCCCTTCCGGCAAAGCTAGCTCATACAAAAGCCAATCGTTTAGCCAACTTAAAACACCGCTCGAATTGATTTCAAGTCTTTGCCCAGCCCAATGCAATGAAGTGCCCAACCCAAAGATCAAAGCAATAACCCCAATCCCCCAAAACAATCTAGATTTATCAAACTGGGACAAAAACAGGCTACAAACAGCTAAAAATACGGCCGTATAGCCAAGCGTCACCGGCCGAGACTCACCACCTAAAAATACCAGTCGTTCATCTGCCGCATCTCGCCATAATGGATGCCACCATTGCGGCCGAAATAGCGCATCAAAACTTATGCCGGTCGAATCAGAAGCGATTAGTGACGTCACCGCCGTTTCACCAAACATCGCACTTTGCGCCGACCATGATAAATAAGCAAACGGACCAATGCACGCAAGCGCAATAAGTCCGATAACGGTCAGCCGACCCAAACGATGAGACCAATCGACCATACCTGCCGTCGGTGCGACTAAAAACGCCAGCATCGGCAAGGTGGCGATAAACAAGAAATACCAGTGCCCTAAAATCGATGCGGCCAAGAAAAGCCCAGACGCAATTATTAAACGATTAGAACTGTTTTTGCGAAGCAAAGCCCGGTAACAAAATAAGTAGGCAAAGCATAAAAAGAATGTCGCAATAATCGTATGCGTATGGCCGCCTAATCTCATCTGGATATTGGCCGATGAAGGCAATATCAAACCCACCACCATGCTGGCCCAACGATCGTCTGTGAGCTCGTTCACAAACAAATAAATACCGCAGCCAATCCCGCCCAACAGTAGCAGATGCAGCAGGTTATACGTAAGGGTTGCACCAAAAAGATAAGTTACAGGGGAAAGTAAAAGGAAATACCAAGAAGGTTGCGCCGCGCTTGCCGTATGCCATCCAACCGGATGATAAATGTCAGGAGTATAAAAAGGGTTGGTTTGTAGTTCAAATACGGCCCGCTGCATCCAGTCAAGCTGCCACAAAACTTCAAAAGCATCTTCAAACGGCCGGCCGATGACATGTGTATTAATGTTAAGCACCAGCTGCCAATGCAGCAAAATGACCAGCGCAAATATCGCCAAGATCGGTGCGGCATGTCCCACCTCTATTTTGTTTGTTTTAGCAATCTTCAGCGGTGATAGCAAACTTTTTCTAAGGCCCCGAAAAACAAAAAGGGCAGCAGATTAATTAAATCTGCTGCCCTTTGAAATGAAAATTAACCGGCCGAAGGATTCTCGATTGGCACGCCAACCAAGTTACCCCACTCTGTCCAAGAGCCATCATAGTTGCGGACAGTTGGATACCCCAGCAAATAGGTCAGCACAAACCATGAGTGTGAGCTGCGTTCGCCGATACGGCAGTATGCAATCACACTTTGATCTGGTGACAATCCTTTTTCACCCTCGTAAATAGCGCGTAGTTCGTCGGCCGTTTTAAACGTCCCATCTTCAGCTACAGCCCGTGACCAAGGGACACTTGCCGCACCGCGAATATGCCCACCACGTAATGCACCTTCTTGAGGTGAGCCGGGCATGTGGAGCAATTCACCGCTAAATTCTTGCGGTGAACGCACGTCAACCAATGGCTGATCTGCATTGATATGATCTAAAACTTGATCACGGAACGCTCGAATTTTGTAATCAGCCCGTTGTTGGACCGGATACTCAACTGCGTCAAAGGTTGGCACATCACGGGTCGTTTCACGCCCTTCATCAGCCCATTTCTTACGGCCGCCGTCCATAATGCGGCAGTCAGGATGACCAAACAATTTAAAGACCCAAAATGCATAGGTGGCCCACCAATTATTTTTGTCGCCATAAAATACAACAGTTGTATCCCGGCCGATTCCGTTTTTGCCCATCAGCTCTGCAAACTGATCAGGATTCAAATAATCACGTCGAATTGCGTCATTTAGATCCCGAATCCAGTCTACATGAGCAGCACCAGGAATATGACCTGTGCTATAAAGCAAGACGTCCTCATTTGATTCAATGATGCGAACACCTGCACTATCTTTATTTTCAGCAACCCAATCGGTGCTGACCAATACTTCTGGATTTGTATACCCTTTATCCATAATTACCTCATTGCAAAGCTTCCCTAATATATTGCTTGCTAAATAAAAACAGCTACCCGGTCGGGTAGCTGTTCATTTCTTATTAACTAGTCTCACGAGAACAGGAACCGGACATCAAACGATCAGTTTTGACAACAGCAACAACAAATCATTTGAGCCAGCATCTTATTCAACTAATGATCCTACTTTTTCGATAACTTGCTCAGCGATCCGCTGCTGAACCCCTTCAAAAGGAATCCGCTGCATAATCGGGTCAAAGAAGCCTTGAACGATAATTCGCAGTGCTAATTCACGAGGAATTCCACGGCTCATTAGGTAGAACAACTCTTCCTCATCGACCTTACCGACTGTAGATGCATGTGTACAAGCCACATCATCCGCTTCGATTTCAAGACCTGGAATGGAGTCAGCCCGGGCTGTTGATTCGAGCAAAAGGTTCCGGTTCGCTTGGAAACCATTGGTTTTCTGCGCTTCCTTCTTCGATTTGATCATCCCTTGCCACACTGAACGAGCCTGATGCTTCATCGCTCCTTTATAGAGCAAGTCGCTATCGGTGTTTGGCGCGTTGTGGTTTTGCTGGGTGTCTAGGTCGAAATGCTGACGTTTGTCCCCAAAGAACAAACCGGACATACGTCCCCAGCCACCAGGTTGATCAAGCTCCAAGGTTTGGAACGCTTTCATCAAGCCGGTACCCATGATTGACATGATCCAGTCTAATTTACCGTCACGGCCGACACGTCCACGCTCATGGGTGAACTGCCACATGTTGTCACCAAACTCTTGGATCGACACGTAGGTTAAGCTGGCGTTGTCACCAACGATCAGTTCAACCGCACCGTTGTGCAAATATTGACCTTTGCCCGTTTCTGAACCGTACTCGTCAGAGAAGACCGCTTCGGCCCCTGTTTCAAGCACAACCAGTGTGTGGGTAAATGTTTTGCCGCTAGCGTTCCACAATGATGTGTGGACTGGGGCAGCCATCTGTACATTCCGTGGAACATACAAGAATGAGCCACCACGCCAAAACGCGCCGTGTAATGCCGCAAAATATCCATCACTAGCTGGAACAGCCTGATTCATGAAGTATTTCTGCACCAATTCAGGGTGTTCGTTGACGGCCGTGGTCATGTCACAATAAATGACACCTTGAGCTTTAAGTTCATCGCTAATGCTGTATGAGACCGTGTCTCCATCAACCTGAACAATCTCGCCACCGGCTGGGGTTTCAGTCAACTGACTGCGAACCTTTGAAGGCAATTCACCTGCACCATCACCATTTACAGATGGGCCAATTTTGTCGAGCTTTAAACGACGGATATTGGTCCGGCGCCAAGCCTCTTCTTCCGTGGTTGGCAAAGACATCGTCTCAAAAAGAGCAAATGCCTCAAGCCGTTTTTGCAGCATCCAGTCTGGTTCACCCAGATGGGCTGATAATTTTTTTACTGCTTCCTGTGTAAACATGTTTTGAGATAGAGATAAGAGGCTTGGAGAAAGAGACGAGTTTTACAAACCTGCCTCATTTCTCTTACCTCTCTACTCTTTTCTTTAACCTATGGAGCCTTCCATCTGAAGTTGGATCAGACGGTTCAATTCGATGGCGTATTCCATTGGCAACTCTTTTACAAGTGGTTCAATGAATCCATTCACAATCAAGGTGTTTGCCATTTCTTCACCAATACCACGGCTCTGTAGATAGAAGAGCTGTTCCTCACCGACTTTTGAAACAGATGCTTCATGACCTACGGTCACATCTTTGTTATCAATTTCGATGTATGGATAGGTATCTGAACGACTTTCTGGATCGAGGAGCAACGCGTCACACACAACGTTTGATTTACTGTTGTGTGCATTGTCAGCGATTCTTAGCAAACCGCGATATGAAGAACGTCCGCCGCTCTTGCTGATCGATTTTGAAATGATTCGGCTGGTGGTGTTTGGAGCATAATGCTCAACCTTACCACCTGCATCTTGATGTTGGCCTGCGCCAGCAAAAGCGATCGAGAGAATTTCTCCGTGAGCGCCTTCACCTTTCAATTGAACGGCCGGGTATTTCATGGTTACTTTTGAACCAAGATTCCCATCAACCCATTCCATTGTCGCGTTTTCCATTGCAACAGCACGTTTGGTAACTAGGTTATAAACGTTGTTAGACCAGTTCTGGATGGTTGTATAACGGCAACGGCCGCCTTTCAAAACCATAATCTCAACCACGGCCGAATGCAGTGAGTCAGATGAATAGATTGGCGCTGTACAACCCTCGACGTAATGCACGTATGCACCTTCGTCAATGATGATCAAGGTCCGCTCAAACTGACCCGCGTTCTTGGCATTGATGCGGAAGTACGCCTGCAAAGGCATTTCAACACTAACACCAGGTGGTACATAAATGAATGATCCACCCGACCATGCGGCCGTGTTTAACGCAGAAAACTTATTGTCTTGGTATGGAATAATCTGGCAGAAATATTTCTTAACTAGTTCAGGATACTGAGCTAAGCCATCATCCATCCCCAAGAAAATCACACCTTTATCTTCAAGGTCTTTCTTGATGTTGTGATAAACAACTTCAGATTCGTACTGAGCCGCTACACCTGAAAGGTATTTTTGCTCAGCATCAGGAATCCCCAATTTATCAAAAGTATTTTTGATATATTCTGGAATATCTTCCCAAGTGTCACCATCACGATCATTTGGTTTGATGTAATAGTAAATGTTATCAAAGTCGATTTCGCCTAGGTCGGAACCCCATTCTGGCATCGGCCGTGCTTTGAAATGCTCAAAAGCCTCTAGACGGATATCAAGCATCCACTGTGGCTCATTTTTACTGGTTGAGATGTGGCGAATTAGCTCTTCGGTAAGGCCACGCTCTGGTTTATAAGCATAATCTTCTTCATCCGAGAAGCCATACTTTTCCGCGTAATCAGAATTAACATCAGCAACGATTTCTTCTTCGGTTAATTCTACTTCGGGGTTAAATTCACTGTTCATGATTTTCTCCGTTCTGTTTCGGCAGGATTCACAAAATAGTTGTTTTGAGAATCCTACTGATACTATCCAAAAAACTTACGCGGCCTCAGGGGTTTCATGCTTCTCACGAACCCAATCGTACCCTTTCGCTTCTAGTTCCAATGCAAGTTCAGGGCCACCGCTTTCTACGATACGGCCGTTGAGCATTACATGAACATAGTCTGGTTTGATGTAGTTGAGCAGACGCTGATAATGGGTAATGACAAGCATTCCCAAATTCAAAGAGTCTTTCAAACGAACAGCACCATCTGAAACGATTTTCAATGCATCGATGTCTAGACCAGAGTCAGTCTCGTCCATGATTGCAATTTTTGGCTCGAGTACGGCCATCTGCAAAATTTCAGCGCGTTTTTTCTCACCACCAGAAAAGCCATCGTTTAAGTAACGGCCGGCAAACTTCTGATCCACGTTGAACTCAGCCATTTTCGCTTTAAGCAAACGACGGAAGTCAGGAATAGTAATTCCTTTATCGTCTGCATTTTCAGCTTTACGGCGAGCGTTAATCGACTGGCGTAAAAAGTTAGCCACAGTTACGCCTGGAATAGCGACAGGATATTGGAATGCTAAAAACAGTCCAGCGCGTGAACGCTCATCAGCGCCTAAATCGAGGAGGTCTTCTCCACCGAAACGCACTTCGCCTGCGGTTGGTTCATAAAATGGATGGCCAGCTAGCGTATATGCTAACGTGCTTTTTCCTGACCCATTAGGTCCCATCAGGGCGTGTACTTCTCCCTGGTTGATGGTGATGTTTACACCTTTTAAAATTTGTTGATCTTCAACTGAAACGTGTAGATCTTTGACTTCAAGAGCGATACTCATTCTCCTGTTATCTCCTTAAATTAAGTAATTTTTAATTCAGGGCACAACCAGATGAGAGCTTTCACTCACTCTGTTCCCTGTTAATTTGATAGTTTATTAAAAGAAAGTATAGGTTCCATAACCTGTGCAAAAGTATAACAAAATTAACAACCACGATCAATTTTTATTATATTTATGATAAAAATAATGTAAATTGACTTTTGTGGCTCCGGCTGGCTATAATTTGCAAGCTAAGTACAGGGATTTTATCTTGAAATGTTGACAAAGAAAAGGTCGCTGCGCTTACTCAAACATAATGAAAACACGAACCAATACACGAGACACAATTCTGCATAAAATTAAAGAGATGCATACAGCTACAGTCGATAATCTCGCTGAAGCTGCAGATGTTTCGCCTGTTACGGTGCGCCATCACCTTAATGCCTTAATGGCAGATGGCAGTATCGAAGCAACACCGGTTCGGCGTTCAGTTGGGCGGCCTCATATCACTTACAGCCTTAGCGAGGCGGGTGAAGAGCTATTTCCAAAAAATTACTTTCGGCTAAGCACCTTGCTTCTTGAAGAATTACGGGATCGTTTTTCGCCAGAGGTGGTTACCTCGATTTTCAATGGTGTAGCAAACCGAATCGTCTTGCAGAATTCCGGACAGTTTGAAGGCTTACCATTTGAAGAGCGACTCGACTTTCTAGTCGAGCTGCTGAGCAAAGAAGGATTCATGTCAAGATGGGAGAAAAACGGTGACAAGTACCAGCTCACAGAGTTTGGCTGCCCGTGGCTCTCAATAGGCGAAGTCCATTCAGAAGTCTGCTCATTTGATAAAAAATTAATTGACAGCATCTTGCAGACAAAGTTCCAGCAAAGTAGTTGCATGTTAAACGGCGACTCTTGCTGTCAGTTCAGTATTACAGCACCGGTTTAACCGGTGGCATAAACACAGGAAAAATATAATGGTAGCATCACGCGAAGATAAATTAACCGAAGCACTCCGGACCGTCATCGATCCAGAAATTGGACTAAATATTGTTGAATTAGGATTAGTCCGTGGACTTGACTTCTCTGGCGATAAGCCAAAAATCACAATGATTTTAACCACTCCATTTTGCCCTTACGGACCAGCCATCATTGAGCAAGTACGTTTTACTGGCAAACATGCAATGGAAGAAGATGTTGAAGTTGAAATCGGTACTGAATTATGGGACCCATCGATGATGGAAGAAGGGGCCGGTGGAGACTGGGGCCTTTTCTAGTCAGCCAGAATTTACGGTCTAGTTGAGAACTCTCTAAATATAAGCTAATGCTTTAAGGATTCTTAACATAATTTAGTTAAAGTAAAAAAGATACTCAAGTGAGTGTCTTTTTTTTATGAAAATTTTGTCAAAGCTCTTATTAATTTTTATTGTTGGTTCAGTTGTTATTCCTTCGTTTTTGATGTGGCGAGTTGTCACATTTGCAGAACAAGATCAGGCTCAACCGGCCGATGCCGCCATAGTTTTGGGTGCCGGGGTCTTTCGCGGCCGACCCTCGCCGATTTTGCGAGCCAGAATCGATCATGCGATCAAACTTTACGAAGCTGGCACTGTGAAAAAAATAATTTTCACAGGTGGTATCGGCCGAAATGATTCAATCAGCGAAGCCGAAGCATCCGCTCTGTATGCGATTGGACGTGGTGTTTCAGCGGACGATGTTTTCCTTGAAGATAAATCAACCAGCACGATTGAGAATCTGCGTTTTGCGGCCGAAATTGGGGAATCAGCAGGCTTTGAAAATTACCTCATCGTCAGCACCCCCTACCACATGCTACGAGCCACTTGGATAGCGAGCGATATCGGACTAGACGCAGTTTCATCCCCGACCCGCACCGTCCGCTGGATTAGTGACCGCACACAAAATCGTGCTCTGATCCAAGAAACGATTTCGATTTCTGTGTACGCGATCCGCAGATGGTCCCCTGCAACATTTCAAACAGTTGGACAGCGAGAATAGGTCCGTAAACCTTGGCTGGGTGCTGAAAAATATTTTTCAGCACCCAGCCACTTCCTTTAGCTCTATGGGCTACGCACCACAAGTGGCAGGAAGATTCTGATATTTCCGGTTGAAGGTGCCGTGTCATTATCGATAATGGCGACCCCAGCGACAGTGGTTGATGGATTGAAAATAACACCGGCCGTTTGAAGGGCTTCGGCTCTAACGTTAAACGCTTGCGGCAGGCCAGGTTCGGCGTCTGTGTCATCGACTATAGTAATCGGGATAGTTACCGCGGTGCTTCCGGCCGGAATCGTCACATGTTTTGATGAACTGATACCTACAAAGTCAGACGGACTTGTCGCGGTGCCATCTTCGGTTACATAGCTAATGACGACATCGGACGAAACCGCTTGCGAAATAGCGATCGACAACTGAATCGTACCATCCCCTTCATTTGCAACAATGGCTGAAGATTCAAAGCCAAAATCAACCGTGGTTGTGGCTGCTGTGTCATCGTCGGTGATGGCGATGGTGATTTCATCGGTTGATGGGTTGAAGATGATACCGGCCGCTGGCATAGCGGTTGCCTTAAGAATGAAAGTATCTGATGGGCCAGAGTTAACTGCTGTGTCATCGACTATGGTGATTGGGATGGTCGTCGCGGTGCTACCAGCAGGAATCGTCACCTGCTTGGATGGGCTGATCCCGATATAGTCAGACGGGCTCGTCGCGGTACCATCTTCAGTAGAGTAGCTGATGACGACATCGGCCGAAAGCGCCTGCGAGATAGAGATCGACAGCTGAATCGTACCGTCCGCTTCGTTTACAACAATGGCTGAAGATTCAAAGCCAAAATCGACCGTTGTATACTCAACCACTTCAACCGCACCTAAGTCACACGGAGATTGGCGCAACGTGCCAAGCTGATCAGCTTTATTGCAAAAGCTTATCCCTGCATTGAGGGCCGGACTGTTTTCGCCAAGCGGGTAGTACCAGTTTATTCCCATCTGGTCTATCGATGTCAACGGTTCTAACTGAGGATCAGTCCCACCCGTTGCCCCACACGAATTGTCTTCAACCAAGTTGGTTTCTCCTAATGTGACCGTTCCATCGTTGTTGTTACAATCCCCGCCGGATGTACTGTTTGCAATGATTGAGGTGTACATTGTCGTTGCCCCGTCTTTGTTGTAAATGCCTCCACCTTTATCGCCTGCGCCGTTATCTGAAAATGTGACAGAAAATAAGAACGCTTCACCTCGATTATCGATGCCACCCCCATCATCACCGGCGATGTTTCCGGAAAAAGTGCTGTTAAACAGCTCCGTGAACCCACCAATTACATTGTAAATTCCAGCACCATCGTCGTCGGCCGTATTTTGCGTGAAGCTCGATTGCCAGATTGACAAATATCCACTATTAATCACCCCGCCCCCGTTTCCGTTTGGGGCTTTGTTTTCCCCAACCCAAGAATTATTTAGGAAAGCTGTTGCATTCACCTCATTCCAGATGCCGCCCCCGATGTTGACACCGGTATTGTTGAAAATGATACTGCTTTCAACAGTTAATGCCCCACTATTGACGATGGCACCACCGTTAAAGGCACTGTTCCCTGTAAAGAAAGAGCCTTCATTTATTTCAGCACCGCTTTCATTGAACAATCCACCCCCATTTCCGTTGGCCGCCGTGTTATCGGTAATGGCCGTACCGTCTAATATTTTGACAGTACCCGAGATTAGATTGGCGATGCCGCCCCCATTCCCAAATTGGGCCGTGTTTGAATCAATTTCTCCGCCGTTAATGATCAATGTGCCCGCATTACGAATCGCACCGCCTGATTTTTCGGCCGTTGTGCCGGTAATGGGAGCCTCGCTACGCATAATGGATAAGCTATTTAATGTCACCTGTGTGCCTGACAAAATATCAAGCGGCCGCGTCTCTGGGAGGTTTTGTCCATCAAGTTTGAAATCAGCCCCATTTACAACAAACTGAGCGTTTGGATTTGTGTTAACAACGTGTGGTGGTGGGGTGTCGAGCAAAATATCGTTTTGAACAGTTACAGCGAACAGGCCGGTTACCTGCGGCCGGTTAAAGCAGGCGATCGCCTCTTTCCACTCTTCCCCATTTGTGACCGTCATCCCTTCTGTGCTGGGACAGGTGAGGTTGCGTTGCAGGTCAATTTGATATGTTACATTGCTTTCTCCTCCAACACTTAGATGCAGATAGTAGAGTTTGCCTGGGGCATTGCCATCAAATATTGCGTTGTCTAAGTTTGTGGGAGGGGTAGCGCCATCAAGCGTGAAAATTGACATATTAACCAAGTTTGTTTCACTTTGTCGCAGTGCAACGCCACTCGACTCCCCATTTTGTACATAAAAGTAGAAATATTGATCGGGACCTGGATAACAATATTGCACGTCAATTATTTCGTCAGAAATATATCGAGCTGTTTCAGGGCGAGTATTGGTGGGCAGTGAGCCGCAATCTGCCGGTGCGGCCGACACATCGTTTTGGGCCAGCGCAAAAAAGCTGCCGAGTAAAATGAGCGCAATAGGGAGCACCAGCAGTAGTCGGCCGAAAGTGGCCAATTTTTTAAATATTCTATTAAGGATTAAGGGATTTTGGATAAACATTTGCTAATTTTTTCCTTCGGATTTTTTATACAATGACCCAAGCCTGTGAAAATTTGGGCGATTTTTTTCAACAATTAGTCGATAGCCTAACAATCAAACGTAGCGAAAACGTAGCGAGCGGATATTAGGCGTTTTTATGCGATCATTGCAGCGGTTAAAAATCAACCTGTTTAGGAGAATTAGCGTCAAGCGAGATGAGGTTCGGCTCACAAAATTTCACTCTGAAGAATCAAGCGCATTCCTGTCAGTACAGTCCGTTTTGACAGCGGCCACACCAGCATCGATGTAGTCGATTTCGGGCAGACTGTTGGCAAGTTTGAGACCCTATCGGCCGAAATGGAGGGGTAGCGGTCTTTCTCTAGTGCAGGCAGCCGATCTTTATAGCGGAGAATTATTAGCAGGCGTTGTCACAACCGACCCGCCGGATTTCGACGAGTGGTGCACATTGCGAAAAGAAAAAGGCCAGTCGAAGATGCTAGAAAAGTTGCTCATGGCAGCAGCCAGCAACTAAAACAATCACTGGCTACCTATCGGCCGACATTGGGTAGAAAGTAAAAGTCTGTGAGCCTTACTGATTTAATAGCTGGTGCAGCCTCTGCAATCTGTCCATTTTCACGATACAAGACAATGAAATAACGCTCTGAAACTCCATCAGGTAGTGTGGCTGTATAGGTTAATTCAGAGGTGAACAGACAATTAGGGGCTGCAGAACAATCAGATCCCGGGGCTAAGTTTTCGGTATCCCCCCACCAAAGCTCATACACATCAGCACCGGCATCGGTCCAGCTTAATTTAATGCCGTCGACTTTGAGAGAAAATGAAACATTAAGGCCGCTCAATGAGATCAAATGATTGTTTAGATAATTCGATGCAACCTCGTAAAAATAGCCCCCATCGTCCACACTGCCATCATTGTCTGAATCACAAGGACAAGTGGTTCCGGCCGCACCTTGACCAAAAATCAAAGCGACAACACCTGAATCTTTATACCGTTTAAGGGTTTTGAAGTCTGCTTCACCCAGAAGGGTTTCAACAATATTGTCTTGGTAGTGGGCCCAAGTGTTGTTCATAACCGGCCGTTTGGTATTGCCATAAGGAATCTGCCAAATCATCACTTTTTGACCAGTCATATCCGTGTAGCGACCAATCCAGTTGATATGATTGTCAAAGTCATTTGGCTGCCACCACGCCTGAGGCAAATTCCACACGTGCTGATAATAACCAGCGTCGCGATCACGCATTTCAAAAAATGTTAGATCAAATCCCTGTCCCAGTGACTGGTAAAATTTTACGGATTGATCCGCTAACCCCCTAAGTTCAGCGTCGTTTGGATCTGAATATACGAAGTCTTTGCTGGTTCCCCAAGTGCTGACATGATAAACAACCAGAACGTTATTCGCATTTGTAGCGTCGCGAAGTCTGAACAACGCTTGAGCAAAACCGGGCAAGGTATTTGGAATCCCGCCTAAATCTGGATGGCCTGATCCGCTAACCATGACTGAATACGGGTATTGATTGGCATCATCGTTGGGAGCAAGGAGCTGGGTCTGCCCCCACATATCTGGTTCTACATGCAAAATCACAGTTTGGCTGGGAAATTCGGCCGCTTTTTCGTAAAACAGCTTTAAATCATCCCAGTAGGCCCGCATTGTGCCCGCGCTTGATAAATTGTCTCTGATCGTATTTTGCTCTTGAGAGTAACACGGGTGCCCCCCATTTCCGCCGCCACCGTGGCCACTCTGACAGATGTTGTAATAGGTAAAGATAGGGGTCTTTCCCTGTGCCATCGTCCCTTCAATATAAAATTTGGGGAAATTCCCGTTTTGGTTCCAAGTCGTCCAGCCAGTGCCAGCGCCACCTGATAGATACTGTTGCCGATATTGCGTCCCGGCCGGAACTTGAAACAAGGCGGGCAAACTGCCGTTAGGTTCAGACATACCGATATCAAGCGTCTCTGGTGGCCAAGTCTGTGCTGCAATCTGAATTTCGTTTGCCGTTGTGGAATCAATCTGGCTAAAAAATACAAGGAGGCCCAAACAACAAGATAAAGCTATCCCCAATTTGTATATTCCCCATGCCTGACTCAATTTTTGATGGTGTTTATTCATGATGACATTCCTCGTCTGGTGTTCTTTACTCATATGTTTTTAGCGCAAATATAGAATTTTGAAGTGGGAAGCACAGAAGGCTGTAAGTGTGAGCTCCAAGACTATCGAAATTAATCCTAAAAAAAGTAAAGTAGATTATGACTATTTAGACAAATACCTCTAACCGAGTCAATTTTATATCTCTCTGCTAATAAAGCATAAGCCTATAGAGCTATTCGTAGTCTCTAAGCAAAAAGCCATGCTAAAATTAATCTCCCAGTTTGAATATTTGGTGAGAGTCAAGACTCCCTAATTTTCATTCACAGTCTTTGCCACAGTTTTACTCCTCCACCTGCACAGCACCTGAAATATATGAAACTCACTCAACGAAAAATTTTCTTATTCTGGCTACCTTTATTTGCAAGCTGGATCATGATGACAATTGAAGGGCCAATTACCAGTGCCACGATTAGTCGTTTACCAAACAAAATTGAAATGCTGGCCGCATACGGGGTGGTTATTAGCCTTTCTGTTTTTATTGAGTCACCGATTATTAACTTGCTGGCAACCTCGACAGCCTTAGTAAAAGATCAGACTTCATACAGATTAGCCCGCCGTTTTACGCTAATCCTCATCTCGATTCTGACGGCAATAACGATAGCAATCGGTTTTGTAACGCCTGTATTTAATTTTGTGGTTCCAGGTATTTTGGGTGTTCCGGCCAACATTGCTCGTTGGGTACAGCCAGGCATGCAAATTCTATTCTTGTTTACGGCCGCCATTGGCTGGCGCAGATTCCAGCAAGGGGTTCTCATCAATTTAGATGAGGGCAGACGAATCGCTCAAGGAACCGGTGTACGCCTAGTGATTATGATTGGGGTCATTTTTGCTCTTGCAAGATTCAGCCAGCTACCAGGCATTCACGTAGGTAGTATCAGTCTAATCACCGGCATAATCGCAGAATCAATGTTTATCACTTGGCATACTCGGCGCAGCATCGTCAACTTGCCAGCAAAAAAAGAAGGGGAGCAGCTAACGATGCAAGAATTGTTCTGGTTCCACCTCCCACTAGCTGGGACGTCAATCATGATTTTAATCGTGCAGCCGCTGGTTTCGGCCGCGTTAGCTCGCATGGCTAACCCGACTGAATCGTTAGCCGCATGGCCGATCGTTTTTCAAGCAATGCTCGTTTTGCGGGCCCCCGCACTATCGTTACCAGAGGTTGTGATTGCTAAAACGGAAGGGCCAAGCACTTGGCTACCGCTAAGAAAATTCACCTTGATCATGACGCTTGCCATGTTGGCTTTCACCATTATTTTCACCTTCACTCCGCTCAGCCGATTCTATTTAGTGACGGTTCAAGGTTTAGATCCAGGCCTTACAGCCACCGTTAGTCAAGCATTGCCATGGCTATTGTTATTTCCAGTGCTGTGGGTTATTAATGCGTGGCTGCGTGGGTTACTGATTAAATATCGGGCAACTGGAGCAGTAAATGGCAGCATGGCGACCAATTTAATCATCACGCTTATAGTGCTAGCTGCTGGCATGACGACCAATTCCCCAGGCTTGGTCATCGCTTCTATAGCCATGGTCATAGCCGCGGCCGGTGAAACGGTTTACCAAGCTTGGCGTTTGGGCATTGTGATGGACGGCGGCTATCAGCTTTTAGTTGGCAAATCGTGAAGATGAAACGGGGAAGAAAGTGATCGTAACCGATTTTTCATTACCCCCTCTTTTTTTGAGATAGCATAATCAAGCTTTTTATTAGAAAATATCGATTACAAAATTGATCCGATTAACTTTCCCTCCCCCAAAACATTATGATTGAAATTCGACAACTTCCCCTCGGCCCAATGCAAACCAATTGCTACATTTTAGGCTGTGATCAGTCACAAAAAGCGGCCGTCATTGACCCATCTTGGGATGGCAAAGCGATTGCGGCAACCTTGGATGAAGGCAACTATGAATTAGAGTCTATCTTGCTGACCCATGCTCATTTTGATCATGTAGGTGGCTTGGGAGAGCTAAAAGATCTTTTCCCCGAAGTCCCAATTTATATTCACCCTGATGCAGTAGCGATGCTAGGTATGGCTGAAGCGCAGTCAAAGCTTTTTGGAATGGCGTTCCCGGCCACACCACCGGCCGACCGAATGTTAGCAGCTGGTGATCAGATCACGGTTGGCGTGCTAACACTCGATGTGCTGTTTACGCCCGGGCATGCACCAGGACATGTCAGCTTTCACCTGGCTTCTCACCGTGTGATATTCAGTGGTGATGTGCTATTCCAAGGCAGCATCGGCCGGACTGATCTGCCAGGAGCCAATCATGCGGAGCTGATGAATGTCATCGAAAAAGAGCTAATGGTTTTAGCAGATGAAACGCAAGTTCTGTCTGGTCATGGGGCCGTCACCACAATCGGCCGCGAACGATTAAGTAACCCATTCTTGCAATAAACAATTCGAAAAGGGTCGGGAGCTTACACCCTACGTCCCACCTACAATGGGCCTGAAGACCGATTACAATTCATAACAACCGATCTATTATTTCTTTAGACATTTAATTTCTGGAGAAACAATGAAAAAAGTATTCAAAATCATACTAGGAATTACTGGTGGATTGGCATCTCTAGTGCTACTTACGGTGCTTTATTTTATGATTGCACCAACCATTATTGGGCCGAAGACAGAAGTCCAAAATTTCTGCTCAGCCATCCCATCCGGCACAACAACAGAAGACCTAGCAATCATCAGTGGTGATCATGGATTGCAACCTATGGATGGAAGCATTGAAAATGGTACCCTACAGGTTGATCTTCAGTTCCGAAGTGGATGGGTATGTATTTGCCAAGTAGAAATGGAAAACGGAAAAGTTTCACATCCGAATGATGTCTTCTGCTCTGATTAGGCTTATAACCTCTTTTCTTGATCTTAATACTTGATCGATTAACAGATAAATCATGGACACAACAAACAATTCCTATTTAATCACTTTACTTAAAGGTTTAGAATTCTTTCTTATTAAGATTTACCCGTTTATCTTAGTTGCACTGGTCTATACAGCTTGGTTCCTAGCCATCGATACCATCAACTTCAAACCGATGGCAACTGTCAATGACCCCAGATATTTCGGAGGGCCGGTCGTTTATCAGCTACACACAAAATATTTTTTCATTGTCCATCTACTCCCGGTGGCAGCCTTTGTCACAGCCCGAAAATCGATAAAACTAATCAACAGCAATAAAGGGCGAGAATTTATATGGCCCTGGGTTTTATGGGGAGCAATGATCATCACATTCTGTATTCACCCAGCATATTCTTGGTTTATTGATTAGCCAGCAGGAGGCCCTAAAAATGACTAAAAACAGGCTCTACACATTAGGTGCACTTTTTTTTGGAACAATAATCATAATAAGTCAGATTTATCAGCAAAACCCACTGAGCCAACCCCCAACGTTTCTTATTCCGATCCTTATTTTTTACTTTTTCCTGCTCATACCTCAATTTTACATTTTTGTTGCAGCTGCAATCGTTTATGCTTATTTCGCAAAAAACCTCGATGGGCTTAAACAGCATGTCATCGGTGGTGGTATCACTGGCCTCGCTTCTATGATTTTGAGTGGCACACTGATACAGGTCGGCCGGCTTGTTGATCAACGATTCGTTTACGATTACTCTGCCAGCACCTCATCCTATGCGGTTGGGCAAACAACAGTTTGGCAGAACCCGGGCAGTTTTTTAGAAATTTTAGGTACTTTTCTAATCAGTAGCGCTGTTGTCGTTATTTTAGGATCGTCCATAGCAACATTCAGCTATGTTGCATGGCCCAAAATTAAGCAAAACTTCCTTCGGCCGAGTAGCGTGTAATTGAGCAACTTCCCTCATGACGGTTAAAACAAACTTCAAACTGATCCTCCCGTCAATTATCAGCGCCATCATATTTGCATTTGCTTTGTCATTTTTAGTTAGCCAAGCTATGAACAATTACTTGGTACAAAGCTTTTATGACACATTAAAAAACAGCGTCTACGAAAATCTAAAATATAAACCGAATGGAAGCGTAGATCTACAAACTATTCTAACCAGCCAAAACATCGAAATATATTGTGCAACCATCTCAGCAGGGGAAACAACATCCAATCAAAATAGTGGGGATCAGGGCCAGCAGGCTATCGAGAGCTGCCCCGAAGATCAATTACGTATCGAGTTACCAGCAACGAGCATTTTTTCATTCGCTCTTCCATACAGCCTAAGCTCAATCTCTGTCTGGGACAATGACAACAACCTCATCCAAGCGATACCCAGTTTAAAAGCAGAGGCGCTAGAGGTTAACAAATCTAAGCAACAGCTCGCCCTCAATTGGAATTTTAATTCTGATGTTTTGAACATAGAGGGCACAAACGTTTATCGGGGGAAATTCCAGTATTTTTTATTCCAGCCTGAAAAGGAGAATATTCTATTTACTCTTCCCATTATGAACGGAGACAAAACGGAAACGCTAGGCTATGTGGCGGTTTACATCAAAACACCACAAACTGGTATTTGGGACGTTATATCTTACTTACTCCCGGCCGCTCTGCTGCTGGCGCTCATAATCAGTTTGATCGGAGCATTTCTCTTTTCTCGGAATTTGAGACAGCAAATCGCTGATTTACAGGCGGTTACAGCAGCATGGGCGATAGGGGACTTTGGCTCCAAAGCTCACATTCAATCTCAAGATGAAATTGGGCAGTTAAGGGCTGACCTCAATAAAATGGCGGAGCAATTGGAAGGGCTTATTGAAGCAAAAGCGAAAGTCGCTAGTTTGGAAACCAAACAGCAGCTCTCGCGTGATTTGCACGATGCTGCCAAGCAGCAGTTATTCGCTGCAACTATGCAGCTTAATGCGACAAAGACGCTTTTTCGTGAGCAGCCGGACAAAGCTCAAGAGCATCTAAATCAGGCGACAAATTTGACAAAAATGGCACAGCAAGAGCTGGCGGCCGTCATCGACCAATTAGGTCCGGTTCAGCTACAAGAATCTAGCTTCAACGAGGCGGTGCTCACACTCATAAACGATTTTTCAATTCAGCAAGACATCCCTGTCGAATTGACTTTGGCAAGCAATTTCAAGGCTTCATCTGAAGCTAAAAAAGAGCTGTTCCGTATTCTACAAGAGTCATTGAGCAACATCGCCAAACACAGTCAGGCAACAGCGGCCAGTGTGATATTTTCTAAGAATGCAGACCAATTAAATATGGTTGTTCAAGATAATGGCGTAGGCTTTAATCATCAACAGCCACCGGCCGGGTTTGGGATTCAATCAATGAAGCAACGAGTTAAGCAATTAAACGGCAACTTTCAAATAGAAAGCCAAAAAGAACAAGGCACAACAGTGACTGTCCAGATCAACCAAAATCTAAACGAAGGCAAACAGCATGAGTGACAAAATTACCGTTCTTCTAGTTGACGATCATGAAATTGTACGCAACGGCGTACGAGCGGTACTCGACCTGCAGCCGGACATCGAGGTCATCGCAGAAGCAGATAGTGGCGTTACGGCCGTAGCGCAGGCTCAGCACCACGCCCCCGATGTTGTTTTGATGGATCTCATCATGCCCGGTATGGATGGGATCATGGCAACTCGCAAACTCAAGGCCGTCAGCCCAACTTCACAGGTCATCGTTTTAACCTCCTTCCATGAGGATGAGCATATCTTCCCAGCGATCCAGGCCGGTGCATTGTCTTACCTACTTAAAGATGTGGATGCAGAAGATATTGCGAATGCGATCCGACAGGCGGCAAAAGGTGAGGCGACATTGCATCCACGCATCGCTTCGCGCGTTGTTGCTGAGATCAGCGGCCGTAAACAAGATGGAGTCAATGCGTTCACAGAGCTAAGCGAAAGGGAGCTTGAGGTGCTCACGCTAATCGCAGCGGCTAAAACCAATGCTGAAATAGCTGAAGAATTGGTCATTAGCTTAAAAACGGTTAAACGGCATGTTAGCAACATACTGAGCAAGCTCCATTTAGCCGACCGGACCCAAGCGGCCGTTTTTGCGTGGCGCGAAGGCATCGTCAGGCGAGATTAAACAGCACGATACTTAAACACAAAACCGAAGACACCTATGTGCTTTAGACCTACAGGCTAATCGATTATCGTTTCAGACAATGCTGTTTAGTTAGGTCGCCTACATCCGATATCTATGCCAAAAAAAATCTTTTCAATCCTATTTGTAACCGCCTGCTTGGGTGTTTTCCTCACCACTTTATTTGGCTATTTAGCCAGATGGGTCCATTTAGCTGAGTTTGTAGTCAGTCTTCGGCCGCTTATGTTCATAGCCGGTGCATTGCTCCTACCAATCGGCCTCTTCCAAAAGCAGCAAAAGACCTCAATGATTGTTCTTCTAAGCCTTTGCATTAACGGGCTGGAGTTTGCTCCTTATGTTCTGCCTGCAAACCCCGCCTCAACCACAAACTTATCGGTACTGTTTTACAACGTTGACAAAAACCACTTGCCATTTGTAGGGATCGACGAAGTGGTCGAGCTGATTGCCCAAACAGAGCCGGATATCGCTGTGCTTCGCGAAGTTGGGGTTGAACAAGCGGCCGAATTGCTTGAGGCTCTCAAGCCGCAATACGCTCATACCCTTGATTATCAACATGCCGAAATCGATGGATTCATAATTCTCAGCCGCTATCCCTTAGTCAACATAGAGATCACTCAGCTGGGTGGCGGCCGACAGGTTGGCATTGCTGATGTTTTGATTGATGGGCAGACATTGCACCTTGTCGCACCCCATCCAACCAACGCGTTACATGGCATAGAGGAGCGTAATCAGCAGCTGAGCGCCATTGCTGATTATGTGGGTACAGCTCCCCGGCCGCTTGTGGTTGTTGGTGATTTAAACGTCACCATGTGGTCTGGCTGGTATAAATCGATAGAGCGAGCAGGGGTCAGAAATGTGCGCATCGGCAATGGAATCATGCCATCGTGGAAAATTCCTGGGGCCGTTTTCCCTGAAACTCTCGTTTATATACCACTCGATCATATTCTGGTTAGCTCAGAAGTCGGTGTCTTTTCGACCGAAATATTGCCATCCCCTGGTTCAGACCACCAGCCATTACTGGCCCAGCTTGAAGTCAAATAGACCATAGGATTTCCGTAGCTTGACAGTTGAGCAGAGCTATATATACTTATGCATAATAATATTATGTATTGAATTATCCTGTTCAGTATCTCTACACAAATCGATGGAGAATCCGATGTCTGTCAAAGACCAAATCAAAAAAGGAAGCACAGAAACCCTCATATTAGCCCTCATCGTAGACCGGCCGATGTACGGCTATGAGCTGACCCAAGAGCTACGCAATCGCTCAAACGGCTATTTCGAAATGAAAGAAGGATTGCTCTACCCAACCCTGCACCGCATGCAAAAAGAGGGGTTGGTCACAGCCGAATGGAGAACGCCAGAGAATGGTCGGAAGCGGAAGTATTACGCCATCACGACGGTTGGAAAAGAAGCGCTTGGCGCTCAGAAAGAAGAATGGCGGGCGTTCATGACCCAGATGCAAGGAATGATCGGGTAAGAAAAAGTGAGATAAACCCAGCGAGTAGTAGCTGTTATTACTCCGCCGTCGACCTGTTTTATGCAAACCATTGATTCCATCTTATACCAAATTCGAAGCGATTTAAATCTAAGCCTCGAAACTGAACAGGAAGTTCTTGAAGAGATTCGAACGCACTTTGAAGATGCACTTGAAGAAGGGCGACAAGAAGGCTTAGATGACCAAGTCATTTTGCAACAAGCGGCTGAGCAATTCGGAATAACGATTACCAGTGAGGCGCTTAGGCATGTACATCTTCAGTGGGAATCGGCCGATGCTGTGATTGCGTGCATCGTTCCGACCGCGGCCGCTCTCATCCTACGCTGGCTGTCGTTTGCGCCTAACGGCTCCGCCATAGGCTGGCAAAACCTGTTGCTCCGGCCAGCATTTTGGATCGTAGCATTAGTTTGTTTATTCATACCCATCCTGCAGTTTAAACATTGGCGCTATGCCATGATCAGTTGGGGAATCTTTTGGTTCTTCACCGTTATTTTTGTCACCTTACCCAATATCCAAAGTTGGTAATTTTAGTAATCAGTTTTCAGTGACTAGTGAGTGGTCAGTTTGTTTCACAAAATCCGTCAAACGAAACGGTGATAACAACCTGCCACCCCCACCATTCTTATGAACGATTTAGCAATAATTGAAACTATCCTGCGTAACAGGACCCATTTTTTCCATGAAATCAGAGACGGCATCGGCTTAAGTGAAAAGATGCGAGCTATGCTAGTCTCGAGCCTTATATTTTTCGCCCTGTATGGCGGCGTAATGGGGTCAACCCACAGTCTGTGGCAGGCATTAAGCTCGGCCGTCAAGCTGCCAGTCATGTTCTTAGCCACCCTGTTTATTTGTGCTCCAACACTCTACTTTTTCAACGTCCTTTTTGGCTCAAATCAGAGTATTAGTCAGAACATCGCTTTAATTTTGACCGCTATCACAGTCACGGCCGTTTTACTTCTTTCATTTGCACCCATCACGCTCTTCTTTCTGTTAACCACAAGCCAATATCAATTCTTTAAGCTTTTGAATGTTGTCATCTTTTCCGCATCAGGCATGATGGGCGTTGTCTTCTTGGCACAGGGAATGCGCATTGTCGCCAGTGACCGTGGGGGCGGGCAGGATGGAGCCAGCAGCCGTCGTTGGGTACTACGTATGTGGATGTTTTTATATGCCTTTGTCGGCAGTCAGCTTGCGTGGACCATCCGGCCGTTCATCGGTGCCCCTTCAATTCCATTTGAGCTTTTCCGTCAGTTGGGCGGCAACTTCTACACCAATATATTTGCCAGCATTGGCGAAATTCTTGGTTTTGTCATCGTACAGTAACCGATAAAAATTAGAGGCAAAACTATGTCACAAGAAAATAAGAACTCGATGGATCAAATTCTTGATCTACTGCTTGATGCGCTTCAAGAGCGTCAACACAAGCGTAATGGCCCTGAACATGATGGCCCAACTGAATTTGAGCCAGAAATCGAAACGGCCGTCACCCAGCCCGGGAACCCACCCATAGCGTTAGAAGAAGTGGCAGAACCGGCATTGGGTCCAGACTTGCTGGGTCCGGCCGAATCGAGCGAAGCGACAGAAGCTGAAGATGTTGAAATAGATGATTTTTTAGAGAATTACAACCTCATCCCTGAAAAGTTACCTTCGATCAACATGAACAAAATCTTTTATAGGCTGAGTATCGCCGTTGCCCTAATCATCGTGATTGTCAATATTCCGTTCAATCGGTATGGGACCAACCTTGCCCGCGCGATGCCGGACGAACAAGCACTTATTGTGCGTGATGGGCTCATATTTACGGGGCCGGGTGATGAAATTTACATCCTAGAGAATAACCAAAAACGTTGGATTAGTTCACTCACGGCCTTTGAACTAAGTGGATTCAGTTGGAGTCAAGTGCGTGAGGTTGAACAAACGTTTGTTGATCAATTTGAAGATGGCCCTAATTTCAATGTCATCATCCGGTGTGATAGTCAGCCTCATATCTATATGCTCGAAGGAAATGAGAAACGCTGGATCGAAAATCCAACAGAATTTGAGAAAGCCGGTCTCAAGTGGGACGATGTCCGCTATATCAGCTGTTTTGACCTCAAAAACAAGTACCCAGATGGCACCCCCATCCCTGCAGATGCAGGTGAGCCCCCCACTTGGTAGAGTAAACACCTTCATGATTGATGGGGAAGTTGACTAACCTGTCAGTCATGAAAACAACGATCCAAAGAGAGTCTACATTCCGCCTCTTTTTAAATGACAAACAAATCAACAGATAGAAAATGATGTGATGCTTGCATGCATAGAGGGAGTGAGCTAACGTCCTAATCTAAATTCTAAATAAGTGAAAGGCTTCGAATAGCTCTACCTATTTAGCCGTTTGCTTGAGCAAAACTCAGGTTTTTTAGACCTATGAATGATCCGGACGATATTAAACAGTTAAAAGAAGCTGAAAATTCAGATTCAAAGGGATTGATCGCCTCACTAATTTGGATCATTTACTTACCTGGGTTCTTATATTCTGTGGCGCAGGGGATGATCGTCCCGGTTTTACCCCTCTTCTCAAAAAATTTAACTGAGAGTTTTCAGCTGATCGGCTGGGTGCTGGCGGCCGACTTTTTGGGGCAGGTCCTTTCTGATGTGCCTACCGGCTATATCATGGAACGCATCGGCCGAAAACGGGGAATGATTATCGGGCTGCTTATTGTTGGAGTCACAACCGGTCTAATCTTTTGGTCGACTACAATCTGGCACCTATTTCTGCTTCGGTTTCTAGCCGGATTCGGCAACGCACTCTACTCCGTCTCTCGCCATGCTTGGCTAGCCGATGGGGTGACAGTCAGTACACGTGGCCGCGCCCTATCTGTAATTGGTGGCGTCTCACGGGGTGGAAAGGCACTGGGGCCTATTTTGGGTGGAACAATCGCGGTAACATTGGGCCAACGCCCAACCTTCTTAATTTACGCGGCTATCCTAATGCTCCCTATCCTAGTGCTCTTTTTTGCAGCAGATAGAAAACAGGCCAACCCTGCACTTAAAAAGTCGTCCCACCAAAAAGGAGATTTCGGCCGTATTTTGACGAACCATTGGGCCGTGCTCCTCCCGGCCGGGGCTGGTGCGTTCTTTGCCCAAATGGTTCGTTCAGCCCGAAACGTTATTCTGCCTCTTTTCGCAGCCATCATCCTAGAACTCAATGAACAACAAATCGGAACGATCTTAAGTGTTTCCTCTTTAATCGATACGGTTTTATTCCCAGCCGCAGGCGTCTTAATGGATCGGTTCGGCCGTAAGTTTGCAATTGTCCCCAGCTTTGTATTGCAAGGGATCGGTGTCTTTTTAATCTCCATTTCAACCGGCTATTGGGGATTAATGCTTGCGGCCGTATTTATCGGCTTCGGCAACGGGATTAGCGCCGGAACCATGATGACATTAGGAGCAGATCTATCTCCGGCCGAGTCACGGGGTGGTTTCTTGGGATTGTGGCGTCTCATCGGAGATGCAGGCTTTATGACCGCCCCACTCATCGTGGGCGCTATTGCAGACACGCTAACATTAGGTGCTGCCACTGTTGTACTCGCATTTTCTGGTGGAATAGCCTCCGCTATTTTCATGTGGTTTGTGCCCGAAACGCTTAAAAAACCAGCGCCATCAGAAATAAAAACCTAAAAATAAATCCGTTAGCATAAAAAGTAAATGAGTGGGAGCGACTGTAAATCTTTTTCAAGCTGGTCAATTATTCCTATAAACCCATTCAACCACATCTATATTCCTGCCTAACACACTCCTACAAACATCCCCTTGTTACTTAATCCCCATTTCTAATTGATCTACAAACATCTAATCTCTTTAAACATGGCAATCCAAAACAAGAATTTTCAGGAATTTTATTAAAGGAGTTAAAGAACTAATATGGTCGAAACAATTTCCAAGCTTGAACTACAAGGTCGTTTTGATGCTTATGAAGCGCAAGGGGCAAAAGAGTGGTTAAAAAATGAAGTTGAAAAGATGAGCACAAGCGGCCGGCAGGCAAACATCTTAGTCGATATGCATGAAGTTACCTTTATCGATTCAGCCGGACTTGCAGCTTTAGTCGTTGGCATTCGCAAAGCAACCGACCATGGCGGCGTGCTACATCTTTTTGGTTTACAGAAAGCGGTCAAAATCATTTTTGAATTAAGTTGGTTAGATAAAGCCTTTCCAATCTATGACAATGAAGATGAAGCGATCAAAGCATTTGCCCAAAAATAAAGCGGTCTTTGCCGATTCAGCATCTATAAATGTCGATTAACCACGCATGGTCTTTAACTAAAAAAGAAAGGCAAGTGCTCGAAGCTCTTGGCGAAATCTGGCTCCACAATGGTGCCCAGAGTTTTGGCTGCCGAGTTAACAATCGCACCGTTTTTCAAGCGGTAGATCATAAACAGCATCAACCGGCCGAAAAGTTGCTGCTTAACGGTGGGACACACGAAACGCATGACTTGCTGGGACAATTAACACCTGAAAAAACGTTGCGTGCTCAGATAGAGCTATACGATAAACAAGATGGTGAGCTTTTTATCAAAGGCTTAGATGATCCCCATCATCAGAAACGTTTAGACATTGACGCGAACTTTCTATCGAACTTGGGTCAGTTGCAAAACGACTTCAATACGGTCACGGCCGAACTTGTAGAGAAACAAGATCAGCTTGAAATGCTCTATCAGCTTAGCCAAACCATGCGGTGTCATCTTGAAATACAACCGCTTTTTTCATCCCTAATTCGGAATTTGCAGGAGATTTTCCATACCAGCGCGCTGATAACGCTCATCAGCAGTGGCGGACTCTCTCCTATCGTCTCTTCGTATCCAAACAATTCATGGCTCGATAAAGAAACCATTCAAATGCTGCAAGGCATGCATGCTGAAAAAAAGTCGCTCATCATCAACAAGCCTGATGGTAAAAAAATAAAAAATCTGCTTTTTTTACATTTAGACGTCAAAGATCCATTTCAGGCTAGCTTCGCATTTGCCAATAAAAGTGTTGACAGCTTCAAACCGGGCGATTTAAAGCTTGCCCAAGTCATTGGAGAGCAGATTAGCGCGCAGTTTGAATATGTCCAACTTCACCAAGCGATGCTGGCGAAAGCACGTTTACAAGCTGAAGCAGACATGGCCAGAAATGTTCAAATGCAGCTTTTGCCCAGCGTACCGCCAACCATTGCCGGTCTAGATCTATTTGCTCAATCAAAACCAGCGTCGCAAGTGGGTGGGGATTTTTATATTTTTATGCCAGATGCTGAACTCCCCCTCTTCGTGCTTGGGGATGTGTCAGGCAAAGGAATGCCGGCCGCACTGCTGATGACAATGCTACGTTCATCTTTCCAAAGTGCAGGGCGCACCAGCAAAACGCGTGGGTCGCTGACGGCTGATGTGCTTAATGACACCAATCGAAACATGCACTCTGATTTTGAGACTGTTGAAATGTTCGCAACGGGAATCGTCGCCGCTTATGACCCTGAGACGCGCGAGCTGAGCTATAGCAGTGCGGGCCATTCACCTGTCATTTACTGCCCGGCCGAAGGCGAGCCAGTTATCCTGCCTGCAAATGGGCCAGCGATGGGTATTTTCTCAACAGATGTTGCTGGGCTCGATTCGATCATTTTAAACCCGAATGACATTTTAATAATCTGTACCGATGGGTTTAACGAAGCATGGAATACCGAAGATGAGATTTTTGGCTACGACCGACTTTTAAGTCTGATTTCAGACCTCAGATCATTTGCCGCCTTAGAAATTGCGGTTGAGATGTACTTAGCAATCGAAACATTCAGCAATGGGCGTGAGCAAGATGACGACCAAACATTAATTGTGATAAAAGGAGTAAGCCATGACGCAGGGTGATTATAGAATTTGCATAGAGCTACCTAGCTCACACCGGTTTTTAAACGTTGCAGGTCTCACCATCGATGCTGTTTTACATCGCTTAGGGGATCTTTTGCCTGGTGCAGAAGATGTATCTCGCGAAGTTCAAGTCGCCACACAAGAGATTTGTGCCAATGTCGTTGATCATGCTTACGAAGCCGACAGTGACGGCCGATTAAAAATTGAAATCGTAATCGAACTAAATGAATCAAAACTAGATGTTCACATTCGAGATTCAGGCAAAGAATTTGATGAAAACATCGTACAACAGCCAGAATTAGGATCACTTCAAGAACGTGGTTTTGGCCTCTATTTTGCCAAGAAGCTTATGGACAATGTCATTTATAGCCGCGAAAACAACGAGAATCATTGGCACCTTATCAAACATCTTGGGATCGATAAAGATCACCAACTTAACCCAAACCTAAAGTCTGAACAGTTGGCAATTTAGACGCAGCCTGCACAAATTTATTTGAGGCCCAAGCCTCATGGAGAATATGCAATGAACATTGCAATGCAAGAAGAGACAAAAAAAATCATCACTATTTGCCCAGAAGGCAGATTAGATTCTTTTGCCGCACCCCAATTAAGAGCAAAATTAGTTGCATTAGTTGAAGGGGGATACCACAACGTCCTTCTTGATTTACGGCAAATAGAGTTTATAGACAGTGCTTGCATTGCAGTTCTAATCAGCACCCTGAAACTAACCCAACGTCTGGGTGGGGATACAAAGTTAGTTATTCCTAATGATGCAGCGATAAGAGAAATGATTCAGCTCTCAAATTTTGACAAAATATTTACGATAGTTGAAACACCAGAGCTAGCGTTCGAGCTTTTTTGATTTTGCGATCTAAATGAAATGCTCAAAAGCGTTTCATTTGATCAAGAAATAGGTTCAAACCGGAGAAAATTATGCCCACGGTACTTGTAGTAGATGACTCACCCGTCATTAGACGCGTTATGAGTGTCACACTCGAAAAAAACGGCTATGAAGTTCTGCTAGCTGAAGATGGTTTAGAAGCGATAGAAGTTTTAGAAGATCTCGATTCTGGGATTGATATAATTTTTGCTGATATCAATATGCCAGTGATGGACGGCATCGCCATGCTCAAGGAAATTCGTCAAAACGAAAATTTTCAGCATTTGCCGGTGGTCATGCTAACGGCCGTTGGTGAAGAGCGGAATCGGGATATCGCACTGCGTGAAGGAGCAAATACGATTTTGACAAAACCGTCGAGCTCATCAGAAATCATTGCCACATTACAACAACTTCACAACGAAGAGGTCACGCAATATGAATAAATCAGATACCCAAAGAGATGTATTAATCATTGATGACAGCCCCGTTATTTTACGCACATTACAACTCATCCTGACAAATAACGGGTTTAATACGTGGGCGGCAGACTCGGCCGAAAAAGGTTTAAAGATTATCCAAGAGCAAGGACTACCAGACCTAGCTATCGTTGATCTACACCTACCCCGCATGAACGGCTTCGCTTTCTGCAAAAAGGTTCAGCGGTTCAGCGACCTCCCTATCATCATGCTGTCATCCGACTCATCCGAAGATATGGTGGTACAAGGCTTAACCAACTTTGCCGAAGATTTTATAGTCAAAACCGACCCAAATTCATTTCGTGAAAAAGAACTTCTATCACGTATTAATCGGGTCTTAAATCGGCTAGGGGAATTACCTTGGGATGCAGCGCCACTACTTTCCGTAGATGATCGTTTACAAGTCGATTTCTACAAACGCCAAGCCCGCGTGCAAAATAACGAAATCAAACTCACCCCAACAGAGTCGCGCATTTTACATATTTTAATGCGGCATGCCGGTGAAACGGTCGGGTATGATTATTTGCTGCGGAGATTATGGCCCAGTGAAATGGCCTTTGAAGATCGACTACACACACATGTCCATCGATTGCGCAAAAAAATAGAACAAGTCCCAAGAGACCCTAAATACATTGTGGGTGCTTGGGGGGCTGGTTACAGATTCCCCGATCTATCCTAGCTAGTCAGAGGCCAGCCTACATGACCTACCACCGTACAATCATCCCAACTTAATGACATTAAAAGCCTGCTGGTCAAGTAAAATCAACCCACCTACAATTCAAATTAAATCACTAAGCCAAGTAAATTAAAATAGTGTTTGGGATAATTTGGTATGCACATTGGGCTGGTTATTTACGGCGATTTAGAAGTCATCAGCGGCGGCTATCTATACAACAAGCAGCTTGTTCACTATTGGAAATCGCAGAGGCATCGTGTCACACTATTTTCGTTGCCATGGCGCAGCTATTGGCAACACTTTAGCGATAATTTCAATCACGATTGGCGCCACCAACTCCTAACTGCAAATATCGACGTCCTCATTCAAGATGAGCTAAATCACCCATCTTTGGTGGGCTTAAACCGGCATTTAAGAGAGCGTGTCAACTACCCAATTGTTTCACTCGTCCACCTTTTGAGATCAACGGAGCCACATCCGGCCGTACCCAAGCTTTTTTACAAGTCGATCGAAAAGCGTTATTTAAAACAGCTGGATGGGGTGATACACAATAGTGTTGACACAAGCACTGCGGTCAATGCGCTCATTCCAAAATCAATACCTCAGGTGATCGCCTACCCAGGTCGAGATCATTGGACAATAGAC
>JBGCDP010000227.1:0-50072 GCA_045105475.1 Anaerolineae bacterium | reverse complement strand
TTGGCTCAGCTAGGGGACATTGTCAAAGACAAAGCGGCTCGGGTGCAGGCGCTTGAATCCCGTGCAAAAGTCACAGTTGAGATCAACGCCCAATATCGCAACATGCGTTACTGGCTTGAAAACGACATGCGGCCGGTTGACCTAGCCCGCCAAGCGTGTGAAAACATCGGCGTTAAAGTCATCTCTAGCCCAATTCGGGGTGGCACAGACGGATCGCGCTTAACAGAGATGGGGTTGCCCACACCCAATCTGTTTACCGGTATGCAAAATTTTCATGGGCCACTTGAATGGGTCAGTCTGCACGATATGGAAAAAGCGACAGAAATGTGCATTGAGCTAACTAAATTGTGGCGCAAATCATAAATTAGCCAGGCTCAACCTTTTACCCTATAGCTTCTATATCAGATTTAGTGTATTTATTGGCTGTAATATTTAGGCTTAATTTCTTACAAATAGATTACAGCCAGACTACCGACATCTTAAAACCCGGTGTGAAGGCGTCTTTTACGCGTACAATCAATAACATGACGTGCAGTTGAATGCACTGTTTTTTGACAGACAGAATATTAAAGAGAGTGAAAACAAATGCTAATTAAAAGAAAAAGCGGTTTAGAAATACCGTCTTCAGAAATCACATCAGAGAGCCTATATGCTTCTCGCCGTCAATTTATCCGTGGTGCTGGTGCGATCGCGGCCGGAGCGATGCTGACGGCATGTCGGCCGGAGCGTCCGCCTGAAGCGGCCGCCGTAGCTCAGCCCGAAGTTGCAGCCGGTTCAGGCGCAGCCGCTGAAGAAACAGTGGCCGAAGCCGTTGCTGAAGTTGTTGCTCAAACCGATGAACTGGGTGATGCATTAACTTCGTTTAATGACATTACGACCTACAACAACTTCTACGAATTTACGACTGACAAAAGCGGTGTTGCCCCCCTTGCAGAAGGGTTTCAGACTGATCCATGGACAGTTGAAATTAGCGGCCATGTCAATAACCCCGGCACATTTAATGTGGCTGACATGCTCACCAAATATGACCAGGAAGAACGCATCTACCGCTTACGTTGTGTAGAAGCATGGTCAATGGTTATCCCTTGGCAAGGTTTCCCTCTATCGAAACTACTCAAGGAGGTTGAGCCCACTTCAAAAGCGAAATATGTACGCTTTGAAACACTGCTTGACCCAGAAAGACTGCCAGGCCAAAAAAGCCCGTGGTACACATGGCCCTATGTTGAAGGTCTACGTGTAGATGAAGCGATGCATGACCTGACTCTGATGGCTACCGGCATCTACGGCAAAGAACTTCTCCCACAGAATGGTGCCCCATTACGCTTGGTGGTTCCTTGGAAATATGGCTTCAAAAGCATAAAGTCGATTGTAAAAATCGAGCTGGTTGAAGAACAACCGACTTCATTATGGATGTCGGCCGCACCCAATGAATATGGCTTCTTCTCGAATGTGAATCCAGAAGTGAACCATCCACGTTGGTCGCAAGGCAGCGAACGACGCATCGGAGAGTTCTCACGTCGGGAAACGCTTCCTTTCAATGGGTATGCAGAACAGGTTGCATCTCTTTATGATGGGATGGATCTACGCGTCAACTTCTAATCAATTTAAACTTACGCACCCCTTCGACACGTTCAGGGTGCGTAAGTTACAGAAATATTCAAATTTATAACACCTATCGAGGTCTAAGATGGCAGCATTATCTCTAAATAACATAAGCAAGAAGCAGCAGCTACAGGGTCTAAAAGTGATCACCCATATCGGCTCACTTATCCCTTTAATTTGGCTGTATTTTGATTACTACACCTATAACCTTGGCGTTGAAGAGGTGAATGCTGCAATCCTTCGTACCGGTTACCCGGCCGTGTTTTTACTGGTTTTATCGCTGGCTGTAACACCGCTTAACACACTCTTCGGTTGGAGCATACTGGGCCCACTCAGAAAGCCATTAGGGCTGTATGCATTCATGTATGCCTCACTCCACTTGCTCATATTCGCGGCTCTAGACTACGGCCTAGAATGGAGTGCGATCATCACAGAAATCACCTCCCGTTGGTATGCAACCATTGGTTTTGCCAGCTTGCTCATTATGCTACCGCTGGCACTAACCTCAACAAAATGGGCGATGCGCAAGCTGGGTAAACGTTGGAAGAGTTTGCATAAAATCGTGTATGTGTCAGCAATTCTGGCCGTTTATCATTACTTTTTGCAAGCACGTAACGACTATAACTACCCGATCGCATTTGCGGTTGCTCTCACAATCTTTCTTGTATTGCGCTTTGATGTGGTCAAATCACGCGTTGTGGCGTACCGCAAAGAACGTGCAAAAGCGGCTAAAGCCAAAGCAAAAGCAGACAAGGCTGCCGCTTCGCAATAAGATAAGTTCACATAAAACGTTTCTCTCTCTTTCAGATAAAACGCTGGGTAATGTAAAGTTACTCGGCGTTTTTTCATTTTAGCCACCCGCCATGATTGAATGAGGTAAAATATTCGTCGCTTAGGCGATTTATAATTTTATTTATCCCATTTCTTTTATGTCAGATTCCGCCATTCGGTTTGCGAATGTCACTAAAAAATTCAAATTAAATTCTGAAAAGCCTGTCTCTCTGATGAATCGCATCGGTTCTATTTTGGGGCTTTCAAATGGTGCGGCCGATGATTTGGAGCAATATTTTAGTGCGATTAAAAATATTAGCTTTGACATCAAAAAAGGGGAGACGGTTGGCTTTGTGGGTACCAATGGGAGCGGTAAAAGCACCCTACTCAAATTGGCGGCCGAAATTATAAATCCCACTGAAGGGGAAATTGAAGTCAACGGCCGTTTGAGCGCCCTGCTCGAATTAGGGGCTGGTTTTCATCTTGATCTAACAGGCCGAGAAAATATCAGATTGGGTGGTTCGCTATTAGGGCTGTCAGCAATCGAAGTGGCCGCCATCACAGACGAAATCATTGAGTTTTCAGAGCTGGGCGACTTCATCGAGATACCGGTAAAACATTATTCATCCGGCATGTTCATGCGCTTGGCGTTTAGCGTCGCGATTCACGTTCTGCCTGAAATTCTGTTCATCGATGAGATTTTGGCAGTTGGAGACCAATCGTTTCAAGACAAATGTTTCCACCGCTTGTACGAGCTAAAGCGGAACAAAGTCACCATGATTATCGTGAGTCACGATTTACGCTCGTTGCAAAATATTTGTGATCGGCTTATTTGGATTCATCATGGTGAATTTAAGATGACCGGAGAGCCGCGTCGGGTGCTGGCAGCATATACTGAATTTATGCGCAAACAAACCGAAGCTCAGCTGGTAGATGATACAGCGATTAGCACCGGCCAACGCTGGGGCTCTGGTGAGATTCGGTTTAGCTCAGTGCAACTTCTAGACGCGGCTGGAAAGCCATCCACCATGTTTAAGGCCAACGAAGCGTTCACCGTCTGCATGAAATGGGAAGCTTCAGAGCCGATCAAAAATCCGCAGTTTGGCCTAGCTCTTTTCCGGACAAACGATGGACTACAGCTCAATAGCCCCACAACCGATGGTGCTGGAATCGATTTAGGTGTCATCAGCGGCTCTGGCGAACTCAATTATCATATTGATACGTTTCCGCTGTTACCGGGCAACTACTATCTAAATGTTTCGATCCACGATAGCTTAGGTGTACACACCTTTGACTTTATCGATAAGTGCCAAGAGATTGAAGTGACCTATACGGACAGCACAGAACATTATGGCTTTTTATCGCTGCCCGCCCGCTGGGAGTTTAATCAGGATGGATAGCGAGCGCAGTACAAATAAGCAAGACGGCCGAACGGTGCTCGTCACTGAATTTGAATTTCCCGATACGCTGATCGGCCGCTTGCGACGCTCAATTCATGCCCTTGCTGGACAGTGGGCCGTACGTCATCTGATGCAGCAACAGAACGAGATCAATATTCAGCAAAACCAAACGGGCGTGTTTTTAAAAGAAAGCCTACAGGCGGTTGACCAAGATTTGGTTCAAACCCGTAAACAGGTAGCAGAGCTAACGACTTTGGTTATTCAGCAACAAAAGCAGATTGAAAAACTCAAAGCTGCTGTTGAAGCTAAATCGTCGGCAGACTCGCCAGAGGGGTAGCATGTTGCATTTAGCATGGTGCAGTCCTTTCCCCGCTGAACGCTCCGGCATCGCTGATTACAGCGTCGACATGGTGGAAGCGATCAGTGAATTTGCCAAAGTCACGCTCTTTGTAAATGACCCGGCCGTGTTTGATGTCCCCTCTTTAAACCACCTCCCACGCTATCCGATAGAAAGCCTCAGTCAGCACCGGTTTGGGTTTGATCTCCCGATTTACCAGATGGGCAACCACCTTATCCATCAAAAAATCTATGAACAAGCCATTGCTGTGCCGGGTGTTGTTGTGCTTCACGAGTTTTGGTTACAGATTTTTTTGCACCAGATCACGCTAAATCAGCAGCAACCGGCCGCATATTTTCGAGAGGCAATCTACGAATCACCTCCGGCCGCGTTTGCCAGCACAACCCAGAAAATCTACCCAGATATCAATCGGCCGCCTACCGATTTTCCAGGGAATCAAAGGTTGATCAATAGCGCCATAGGCATCATGGCGCACAGCCAATTTGTTGCCGACCAAATTACTCAAGCGAGCAGCCGTCCCACCAAGACTAAAGTGATTCGTCACTATGCGCTACCGGATGCAGAGGTTGCCCTTTGGCCAGATACAAAAGATAAAACGATTTTCGCGTGTGCCGGACTCATGACATCTGAAAAGCAGATCGACAAGGTTTTGGACGCTCTGCAACAATTGGTCGAAAATAATATCAATGCAGAATTACGCATTATCGGAGAAGCCGCTGAAAATCTGCCGCTCACAGCTTGGATTCATGAACGGCGATTAGACAACCATGTGGTGGTGACCGGGTTCATCGAATCGGCCGAAGCATTTGTCTCACAAATGGCTGAAGCTCACATAATCATCAATTTACGCCAGCCAACTGTGGGTGAAACATCGGGCGTGGTGATGCGCAGTATGGCGGCAGGGCGGCCGGTGATCGTGTATGATCACGGCTGGTATAGTGAATTACCGGATGGGTGTTTGAAAATCGAACCCGATTCGCCAGCGGCTTTGCTTGCCGCGATGAAAAATGCGGCGGCCGATCATGACAGACTCAAGGCATTGGGCAAAGCTTGTCATGCTGAAATTCAGGCCCACTATCGGCCGGAACAGGTTGCACGTGAGATGGTTGATTGGCTTGAGAAACTAGTGGCCGATATTCAGTATTCGGTAGATCAATAAAAGAGGAAAATTTGACGACACAACAGCAAACTGAAATTGAAGTCGAAAAAATTATTGGGGATATTCGCAAACAGATTTTGGCGAACAATGACAAAAATAGCAGCAGGATGTCTCGTTTAAAGGTCAACGGCGATTATTTTTCGGCCGACTTTTATGAAAACCTCTATCAGGCGAGCGTCTCGCAACAGCAACTACACCTGCAGGTCACCAAAACAGATATTCCGCTTATTGGCGGATTGATCGACCGCTTGCGCACAATGGTGCATCAGGTCATTCTCTTCTATCTCAATCAGGTGTTGTCTGAGCAAGCGCGTGTCAATCAGCTCAACAGCCAGCTCATCAATGAACTAGGGATTGAGATTGAGAAACTTGGCCGGCAAATGGCTGAGCAGCAAGAGGAAAAAACGGCCGAATGAGACTCGCTTTTGTTTTGCCTTGGTACGGCAAAGGCGTACCGGGCGGTGCCGAAGCGGAAGCTTGGCATACGATTCAACATCTTATCAAAGTTGGCTATACGGTTGAGGTATTTACAACCTGCATCAAGGACTTTTTTGCAGACTGGGCCTCGAATTATCATCGGCCGGGCATGACCCAAGAAGACGGCGTCACAGTTCATCGCTATCCGGTTCTGCCACGTGATAAGGCCAGCTATGACAGTGTGAATCAAAAAATCATCGGCCGATTTTCGCTAATACCGGCTGAAAATCTGACCTTCGCAGATGAATTTATCAACTGCTCGGAACTACTGAACGCCTTACATCAAAACAAAGACAGCTACCTCTTCTTTTTTATCCCCTATCTTTTCCCCACCACCTTTGACGGCTTACCCATCGTGGGCAAAAACAGCGTCCTCATCCCTTGCTTACACGATGAGGGGTATGCTTATCTCGATCTTTTTAACAAAATTATGCCTCTGGCTCAAGCGGTTATTTGCCATACTCAAAGTGAGTATCGCCTTTTCAAAAGTCTATATCCGGTACCGAATGATCAAGTCGTGACTGTTTTGGGTGAAGGGGTTGATATTTCGGCCGAAGATTCAGATCCGGCCGCAAGTGGCGCAGCCTTTAGGAAAAAATATCGAATCAACGGGCCATATGTTTTATATGCGGGTCGCAAAGATGCGGGCAAAAACATCGGTCAGCTTTTCAGTTATTGGCGCTATTATCAACATGAAAGCGGCCGGTTTTCAAAACTAAAACTAATTCTAATCGGGCCTGGAGATGCACAAATCCCGTATGACATGACCGACAGCGTGCTTGACCTTGGCTATGTATCGGCCGAAGACAAGCGCAATGCATTTGCAGGGGCCACGCTATTTTGCCAGCCGTCGCTCAATGAAAGTTTTTCACTCGTGCTCATGGATGCTTGGCTGGCTGAAAAGCCGGTTTTAGTAAACGGACTCAGCGATGTGCTCGTTGAACATGTTCGGCGTTCAAACGGTGGCTTATACTATGGAAATACTGAAGAATTTATCGCAATGGTCGATTGGATTTTAGACCATGCTGAAGAGTCGGCCGCCATGGGGAAAAACGGTCGAGCATATGTTGAAAATGAATACGCATGGGACAAAATTATGGCGGGTTACATTAAGCTGATCGAAGAAATTGCCCACAAGAATCAACTGCACATCGAACGGATCGAAATCGGACAACAATAGAATGGCAGATCAAAACAAAAACCATAAGCTAGAAGTTGAGTTCACCGATGAAGTGCTTTCAGCACCTTCTGTAGAAGCTGAGCTCGCTGACTCTGAGTTGACCATCAGCGACAATGCCCAATTGGCCGCGATTCCTCAATTTATACAAGACCCAGCTAAAGCGCATAACACATCGACTAAAACAATCGGCCATTATTTAGCTGGAGCCAAACGAGCCTTAGCAGCGGCAGACACTGCCCCACATTTGGCAAATTCTCCGGCCCTGTCTACCCCTGTTTTAGGCAAGCTATGGGGAAGAATTCGCAGCCAAATGCATGACCTAGTCCTCTTTTATGTCAATCGGTCAGCCGTTACCCACAGCCGGGTAGACGCCCAACTAATTGAAGCGGTAGAGGCTTTGACGCAAATCGTTGAAAGGCAGCAGGCAGAAATCGATCAGCTCAAGCAAACTCTTGAACAGTCTCAAAAAGATAGCGTATGAGTCGGCCAATTTTGCATCAGCTCATCATCGGAGCCACCCCGCGCGATGCCATTACGCAGAACGCCATCTTGTGGCAAAGCTGGTTACAGAAGGCTGGATACACCAGTGAAATTTTTGCAACATCCATCGCAGATGAGTGTAAAAACAAAATTCGGCCGTGGGACAACTATCAGCCTAACGAAGATCAAAAAGGGTTGCTCTACCACCACAGTTTAGGCACACCCATCGTTGACCAGCTACTAAAGCAACATCACAGACATTTAATTCCGGTGTACCACAATGTGACCCCCGCCCGCTGGTTTGCTGGCTCACATCCCGAACTGGCCCGTTTAACCCGCTTGGGTGAAGCACAGCTCAAACAGATGGCGAGCATTGTTCCGGCCGGGATCGGTGACTCTGAATTTAACTGTGCCGAAATGCGAACGGCCGGGTTTCAACAAGCTGACGTGGTGCCCATTACATTTAAAGCCGATCAGTTCGAGCGCGAACAACCCATCCCGCTAAATATCAAAAACGATGGCCCATTGCTTTTGTTTGTCGGCCGCTTGTCACCCAACAAGTGCCAAGAAGATCTCGTGCGTTTACTGTATGCCTGCCGCCAGCTCGAACCCACTACCCAACTTGTCCTTATCGGATCAGAATGGATGCCAACTTATGTCGATTGGGTCCGGTATGTGGCTGAACAGCTTGGCGTCACAGATGGCGTTCATCTGCTTGGCAGCGTTTCATTTGCAGAGATGGCAGGTGCCTATCAAGCAGCAGACTTGTATGTGAGCTTGAGTGAACATGAAGGGTTTGGAATGCCCTTAATCGAAAGTATGTATTTTGAGCTGCCCGTTTTAGCCTATCGCTCTACGGCCGTGACCGGCACGTTGGGCGGCGCGAGTGTCACAGTCGGCCGGAAAGAATATGGCGCATTGGCTCAGCTTGCTGTGAAACTGTGGCGCGATAAAGAGTGGCAGCAGCGCATTGTCAGCCGTCAAAATAACCAGCTACAAAAATTTTTAGAACTTCAGGTTAAAGCTAGATTTTTTGAAGTTTTAGCCAGCCTCGGTATAAACTAGATAGTGATATGGAAGAATTAGTAAAACTAAAAACCATCCTTGATGAGCGTTTTAATCTCATCGAGATTAAAGACCTTTGTTTTGAACTCGGAATCGATTACGAAGATTTAGCCTCAGGCGGACTGATTGAGCACATTCAAGCGCTGTTAATTCACCTTGAAAATCGGAACGAAGTCGGCCGTTTGGTTAGCCTTATCGCCAAATATCGGCCGGACATCGATCTATCGTTCTGGAGTAAAGGACGCATCGATTTAACTGCTCGTAACCGACCAGCCGGGCCAGGCAGCAGTATCAGCAGCGGCCGGGGAGGCGCGGCAACGTTTGGTTGCCTTGTGGCTTCGCGGCATAACTCTGACGATATCTATATTTTATGCGATGGCTCAGGGTTCAATATGGGTGGCCTGCAAGATGGGGATACGATCATCCAACCAGGACAGGCGGATGGGGGTCATCCCCAACGAGACGTCATCGCCTATTTAAGTGATTGGACCCGGCCGTCCCCAGATCCGGCCGATGGCCCTTTTAACCTGTCGGCCGCCATTGCATCTGTCCATGACACGATGGAAGTTTCTCCTCAGCTACCAGATGGCAACTTTTTAGGTGAAGATATTCCACCGATTTTAGGTGAACCGGTTAGCGCATTCAGCCGCTCAAACGGGTTGGTTCGGGGCAAGATCCTATCAATCGACTCATCTGTAACGGTCCCATGGACAACAGAAACTGGGGAACAGCATCCGGCTGTATTTAGTGGACTCATCGAAACAACCCCCATTATGGTTGCTGGGGACTCAGGGATTGTGATTTTTGACCGGAGCTATCGGCCGATTGGCCTGGGCTTTGCAGGCAATGATCAAGTCTCCTTTTTCTTCCCGATCGAGCGGGTTCTCGACTACTTTGAAGTCGATATCATCACCGAGTCTTTTTGGAATCACCATCGAGCATAAAGCATGATTTTGCATGAAACAGAATCTTTTAACCTACGGTCATTCACCCAGGCAGATGCCGATGCATTTTTAGGCTGGCGCAATGATCCGCTGGTCGCTCGGTATCAAGGCTGGCAGGTGCCTTATCCACGGGAAAGCGCTGAACGGTTTATGACAGCCCTGGAAACGGCTGTTCCCGGCCAGCCGGGTGAGTGGTATCAAGTTGCGATTGAGCATAAGCAATTGGGAGTGCTAATTGGTGACTGTGCGTTTAAAACGGCCGAAGATGGCATTCAGGCGGAAGTCGGCTACACGCTGGCCCGACAGTTTCATGGGAAAGGGTATGCAACCGAAGCGGTAAAAGGATTATTCGATTACCTATTTAACACCCTAAACATGCACCGAATCAGTGCCTTTTGTGACACACGCAATGAACCTTCTTGGAAACTACTGCAGCGGTTAGGTTTAAGGCTCGAAGGGCATTATATTGAAAATTATCGGGATGGCGGCTCATGGGGGAGTGAGTATCAGTACGCTATTTTAAAACGGGAATGGGGCGAGTAGGGTCTACTTTTGTTCTGCTCAAATAGCACTTAAGCTAAAAATGGCACACCTAGCGACAGCATAAACACAGTGGCCATAATAAATGTGATGAGGATAAATGAGAGTGCGCAGCCTGTTTTCATGTGAGAACCTATCGATTTTTAACCGTCTGTTTCAGTCTGGTTCAAGGATAGGTAATCAATGCATAAAAAACACGGTTGGCTGCCAGGAAATTAGTACCGGCCTAAACGATTAGGAAACTTTATCCCATACTTGGCGGGCATCATCCAGGGTATTAAAAGAAAGAATAACAACCCGCTGCCCCATTGTTGCATCGGTGTCTGACCATTTTTGCCATCCCATCTTAATTTGGTTATCCACCTGAATCCAATCTGTTTGAAATACCACCTCGATCGCAATTTCATAACTATTGCCAAACCATATCTTCCCAAAACGAGCCTGCTCAATCGCATCTAGGCCGATAAACTGATAGGCGAAGTGACTCGGTGCAGCTTCTAGCATCAGCGCAATTTCCCCAATTGGCAATTGCCAACATTCGCCTGACACTAAAATGAGGCGACGCTCGGTTTTACCAACTAAAAAATGCCCTGTCGCTCGCAGTGGGAGCTTGTTTGTGTCAGATAAAGCTTCGCCCGTCCAAGATTCTTGAGGAGGT
Organism: Anaerolineae bacterium; assembly: GCA_045105475.1. Classification (GTDB taxonomy): domain Bacteria; phylum Chloroflexota; class Anaerolineae; order Promineifilales; family Promineifilaceae; genus WTJY01. Next base: position 39,438 of record JBGCDP010000227.1, on the reverse strand, counting down.
TCTGTTTCTACAAATGTTGTATACCCACCGCGCTTGCCCCAACGGTAAAGCAGATTCAGCATGAAAAAAATAGTCACACAGCTGATCACAAGCCACCAAGCCTGTCGAATCAATCCAAAAACAAGAAAGGCAATTAAGAGGGTTTGAATCCAATGCTTTTGACTGATCTGCAACCATGTTTTTCTTTCAGTTGTAAAAGCAAAGCGAAGGAGGTGTGAGCGTAATTTTTGCATATTCATCAAATTGTCTTGTGATTCGCCCACGGCCGCAAACAATGCTAATCTCGGCAGATGATTATCGATGCGTTAAATTGTTCCAATTGGGACAAATCCCTCTTTGAAGAAGCTCAGACCGCGGGGGTTACTTGTGCCCATGTCACCTTGGCCGTGTGGGAAACAGCTCGCGAAACCCTTTCACAAGTTGATAAATGGTATCGGCATTTCAGAACCTATCCAGACATAATCATGCAGGTCAATTCGACCGCGGATATTCGCCAAGCTGAGCGGCTGGGCAAAGTCGGTATCATGCTCGGCTTTCAAGGACCATCACCACTTGAAGATGATTTAGGTATGGTCGAGGTGTTTCACCGGTTGGGGATTCGAGTCATTCAGATTACCTACAACAATGCCAGCCTATTGGGTGGCGGCTGCTATGAAGAAACTGACGGTGGGCTCACCCGTTTCGGCCGAGAAGTGGTCAAAGAGATGAACCGCCTCGGCATGGTGGTTGATCTATCCCATGTGGGGGAACAGACGACGCTCGATGCGATTAAATTCTCAGAAAAGCCGGTTGCCGTTACCCATTCCAACCCACACTGGCTAAGCCACATCCCACGTAACAAGTCGGAAAAAGTTTTACGCGAACTTGCGGCCGCCGATGGCATGCTTGGCTGTAGCCTTTACCCATTCCTGATTGGTGGACCACAGGTGACCCTACAACAGTTTTGTGAATCGATGGCACAAGCGGCTGACTTGATGGGGGCTGAAAAACTGGGAATCGGCACAGATTTAGTCCGTAAATGCACGCCTGAATATCTGGACTGGCTCCGCAGCGGCCGCTGGACCCATACCGTCAGTCATGGTCCGGCCGGGCCCGGCGCAAAAGCAGGTTGGCCCGAATGGCAAGATTGGTTCAAAACGCCAAACGATTTTGGTGTGGTAGAAGATGGGTTACAGAAAGCCGGATTTTCGGCCGAAGAAGCGGCCGGAATTATGGGCAAGAATTGGCTCCGCTATTTTGAAACGATTATAGGCTAACGTAGATCCCAACTTGCTGTAGCCGTCAACGTGCCAATGCGATCAAGCCACTACCCAGCATTAAAAGCACAACGCCGACCATTTGCGGCGTCGAACGTTCCTCGTTTAAGAATCGCCAACCCAACACAACCCCAATCACCAAACTCAACTGACGCAACGCGCCTACATAGGAAGCTTTGCTAACCGCCAAAGCGGATAAAACGAGCAAGTAGGTAAAGGTGTTTAGTAATCCAACTGCGACAATCGACCATTTCTTTTGCTCCCATTCTGCGTTGACTTCCGGCCGTTTGAATCTTGTCCCCAAAAAGATCACATAAAACAGCGCAGTGATGAACGTATAGCTGTAGAAGTAAAGAAACGGGTGGATACGCGAGACTGCAACTTTGTCCCACAGTGTGTATGATGCGGCCATCAAAGCGGCCAACAACGCAAAAACGATTCCAGGCCGGGCCAGCTTGCGTGCCATTTGTCCGAATTCCTCTCGACTAAACGCTTGGAGCTGCAAACACAGCACCCCGGTCAGAATCAAGATGATGGAGGTGAACCCAACTGCATCGATGCGTTCCCCTATAAAGAAAAAGGCCAAAAAGGGCAAGAATAAAATACTTGATCTGGAAATAGGGTAAGCCACTGACAAATCAGCATGCTTATAAGCCTGACCCAAGAAAAAATAGTTAAGGAAGACAAAGCAGGAGGCGATCACAACAAAGATTAGCCATTGACTGTCTCCATACCCCTCGCGATTAATTAAAAACAGAAACGGGATCAGAAAGATGGTAGCTTCAGAGATTTTACTTAAACCAATAAAGATATCTTTGTTGTTGGCACCTTTTGCTAAAAAATTCCAAATACCGTGTGTCACGGCCGAAATGCAGACGATCAGGAATGGGAAGAGTTGCATAGTTTTTAAATGATCGGTGAATCATCACCTAGAGTAAGTAAGGTGTAACCCAAGCAGCAATCATGCCGCCTGCATAGGTTGCATCAGCCCCATTTGTGAGTAAATGATCTGCTTTATCCAAAGATAAAAAGCTTTTGGGGTGTAGCGCACTCCCAAAAATATGCCCTGCATTATCGACCCCAACGGTATTATCAATGGGTGAGTGACACACGAGCAGCGGCCGCTTAAGCGAACGGATCACGGCCGTCATATTCTGTGCAGCCAGATCATCAAGAAACTGCTTTTTGATCGTGAACGGCCGGCCGGCCAGCACAACGTTCGCTTTTCCATTGGCTTTGATCTCTTCAATCGAGCACTGGAGCATATGGGTTACATGCTCAGGATTGCATGGTGCGCCGACCGTGACAATCGCTTTTACATCTGGCAAGCGTGACCCTGCCATTAAAACGGCTGCACCGCCCAGCGAATGGCCGATAAGCAGCTTGGGCGATTCAAAATCGGCCTCTAAAAATTCTGCTGCTGAAATCAAATCATCGACGTTTGACGAAAAGTTTGTGTCAGCAAAGTCACCTTCGCTTTCGCCGAGCCCGGTAAAGTCAAAGCGTAAAACCGCAATTCCAGCACTGGTCAGAGCTTTACTGATGTTTCGAACCGCATTCAGATTTTTGTGGCAGGTAAAACAGTGAGCGAATAAAGCATAGGCTTTTATCTCGCCATCGGGGCTATCGAGCCGTGCCCCGATTTTTTCGTTATTGCTATTTGTAAAATCAACTTTTTTTGTCGCCATATTTCTATCTCTTTTATTTTTAACTTCAATCTCGTTTAAGGCTTATCTACAGTGAATTAGTCTGGTTTCAGTGAATTGTTATGACAAATTCGAGAAAGTAGTTATTGGATGTAGTCACAGGTATTTATTCAGAATTCGGGTTGTTAGACAGAGTCATGACGACTCCAAACCGGCCGGTTCTACCTTTTTCTACCCGATGTGAAAAAAACAAGTCAGTCCGTGAGCCGGTGCATATTCCTGACAATTCAACTTGTTCAACACCCGCTCGCTGGAAATTTATTAGATTGGCTTTTGGCAAATCAAAGTGCGGACGAGGGCCATTAGGCTGTGGGATCAGCAGTTCGGATACGTGCTCTGGGAAAGCGGCCGTCACTGCATCAATCACATTTTGCCCCACTTCATAAATATCAACACTAATGCACGGCCCCACAGCTCCCAGTAAGTCGGCCGGATTGCTGCCAAACGCGGCCTGCATCGCCACGACCATCGCACCGGGAATATCGCGCACAGTACCAGCCCAGCCCGCATGCCCCAACCCCATCGCATGTTTTATCGGGTCATAAATCAAGATAGGGGCACAATCGGCAAAATTCATCGTTAGGCCGCAATCAGGATCATCAGTAATTAAGGCATCCACCTGTGGAATAACTTCTCCGTGATTTGCTCGGGTCACGCGGGCCACGTGGTTGTCATGGACGAGATGGGCATGTACGAGTGTTTCGGCTGTTCGGCCAAAAGCCTCGTAAGCTCGCCGTCTATTTTCATGTACGGCCGCGGCTTCATCCGGGACAGAACTACTCAGATTCAATGATTCAAACGGTGCGCGGCCGACGCCGCCTGTGCGGGCAATTGCCCCATGATTTAATGTGATTGGGAATTGCTCGAATCGAAAAGATTGAATCCCATTTTCTGCCAAAACTTTGATCATGCTTAGATTGTACCCAACAGACAAAGAGCAACCGAACAACTGGCAAAATATGCCCCACAAGGCGCTACAGAGGCTCTAAAGCCCATTACGTAGTTGTACCTATATACTAAAATGTGCCAACATTCTATTCTAAAGGCACATTAACAACAGGTTCTTTCTGCCTCAGTGACACACCTTTGTCTCCCGTTTAGCATGCAATTCACGGCATTCAAGCCAATTTGTCACAACCGCACTCTACTGGGTTTTTCATCGTAGCATCATCGCATCATAGTCAGGATTCATCACAGCCTCATCGTAGCATTCCCGACGCGCCACACCAACGCAGTTGCCCAGCATCACAGCCTAAGTAGAAAGAATCTGTTTGTTTTGTAAACAACTCCTCTTTAATGAGGGGTTGTTTTCTGCTTTGGACACTACACACTCCTCATAAAAATCATCAACACATCCCCTTTACCGACCCTTCCCAATCTACATAGGTAAGATTCTTATCCAAATCACCATCCAACTTATTATTGAAATAGCCTTCATTTGATTCAAAAGTTATCCAATCAGTTATCTTATTTGGAAAAGGAGATCGATTAAATTGATGCAACTTAGACAAAAGTGGCGCTTGCTTGCACTCGCAATCGCGTCAATGCTATTTATAGCCGCTTGTACATCCCCCCCCAGCCAAGCACCAGAAGCCGCCGTAGCTGAACCTGTAGCAGACGTGGTTGACGCCGTTGACACAGTAGAAGTGATTGAGGACGTGGCTGAAGAAGCTGAGCCAACAGAAGCTGAAGCAGAAGAAGCCAATTCAAGTCCTGCTGAGGTCGTTTCAGAAAACGAGAGTGTCTCGGCCGCAACTGAAAAAGGTGAAGTTGATACGAGTCGCTACGATGACTTTGAAATCATCACTCTGCTGCCACCAGATGCAATCCCCTCGATAGACAACCCAACCTTTCACACGGCGGCCGAAGCCGATGACTTCTATGAACCGGATGAGTTGGTGATGGGCGTTGTCTTTAATGGAGATGCGCGGGCTTATTCAGTCCCTCATCTCAGTAGCCACGAAATCGTCAATGACGAAGTGGGCGGCGTAAAAATCGCCGTTACTTGGTGACCTCTTTGCTTTACGGGCATCGTGTATGCTCGAGAAATCGAAGGGGAAGAATTTACGTTTGGCGTTTCTGGAAAACTAATTCGTAACGTACTCGTTATGTATGATCGACAAACAAACTCCTATTGGAGTCAGTTATTAGGTGAAGCAATTGAAGGGGAAAAAAGAGGGACAAAACTAGAATTTGTTCCGTCATGGTTTACAACTTGGGAACAGTGGAAAGAAATGCATCCTGATTCTTTGGCTCTCAACAAAGGATACGCTGGTGCACGTGATCCCTATGAATTTGGCTATTACAATTCGCCAGATGCAGGTGTCATTGGTGAAACGATTCAAGATGATCGTCTTTATACCAAAGAGTTTGTTGTTGGTGTTGAGTTTAACGGAAATGCGGTCGCTTATCCGTTTAGCATTTTGAATGATGAACCGGTCGTCAACGACACTGTTGACGGCGCAGAGATTTTAGTGGCGTTCGATAAAGACAGTGCATCTGGCTTAGTCTATGATCGAATCATCAATGGGCAGACGCTCACGTTTAATCCAAGCGATCAGCCATTTACAGTTATTGATAATGAAACAGGTAGCACGTGGGATACCGTCAGCGGTACTGCGACAGATGGAGAAATGGCGGGGCAAACCTTAAATCGGATCAAAAGCACAACGGTGTTTTGGTTTGGTTGGAAGGACTTCTTCCCAGATACGATCCTCTATGGATTTTAAAATCTAGCGGCCGGCCGTTAACCATTTATGAGAAAAGGGTGTAAGTTTTTTGTTTAGGCAAAGGACTTATACCCTTTTTTAGTTTAAAACTGCGTTTAATCAAGCAAACTACCTAAATTATGGGTTGGAAATAACACCTATATCCCCCTCTCTAATGTCGCCTGCAAAATGTCACTTTTCTGCCCTGAAACTGTCCCCTGAATAGATTCTGTAAGGTTTGGCGACGGGCATTTCAATGTGCTAGAATGCCTCACTTATCTACACGTAAACAACAAAATTTATATACGAACAATAACTGAGCGGCATTTAGCCGCTTTTGTGTGTCTGGAGCAGTTGAGGGATTTTTCCTACATTCGCTAGATAAAACCAGGCATCTAAATAAATAGACGATGTTATTGAAACTAAAAATGTGGATTGGTGGAGGATAGAATGAGCGAAGAAAATGAACATGACAGCTACCGGAGTGACAGTCAGCCGGAAAAATCAAACAACACCCCTTTAATTCTACTTGCAGGATTATTGGCCTTAATCTTATTAGGATCGGGTGCGTTTTTCTTATTTAACCGTAGTGATGATACACCTGCAGTTGCAGAAGAAAACGGATCAACAGAAATGGCGGAAGAAGAGATGGCTGCCTCTGGTGCAGACAGCTCTTTATTACCAGCTGGGGCTGCTCCGCGCAGCAATGTCGTCGTTGTCAATGATGGACAGATCGCTGTAAACGGCGGTGTGCAACCAACTGACGACGTTTATTTATGGGATGGCTCACAATGGGTTTATATTCCCAGCTTAGTGAGCGGTGATGGGCAATCGTTTGTGGTTAGCAATGATGTCAATGGCAATGAAGTTGTCGTTGTTAATCGTTCACCACTTGATTCTGTCGCGATTGGTACCGACCTGGTAAGCGGGGAAGTTCTTCCTGCAGAATTATTGCCACTTGTAAATGAAGTGAGCATCAGCGGGCTTAGCCTTGCACCAGGTGGAGGCTTAACGGGTCAAGCGGCTTCAATTCCGGCCGGAGGCTATAACCAACTTTTGCACGTGACCAACGTCGGTGCAATTGTTGATCAAAGCGCACTTACCGAGCTACTGAATGACCCTACATTACAAGCAACCCATATCCAAACTCTCGTTAACTCAGTCAATACAGGTGGCCAAGCTGGATTAAACCTTGATTATCAAGGGGTGTTCCCAGCACAAGAAGCTGCATTCTCGACCTTTGTTACGAACTTAGCTCAAACATTGCAGGACGCAGGCAAAACTTTAATCGTTACCCTTGATACCCCGATATCAACCGGCAATGGTTACAACACCGGTGGTCAAAATTGGGAAGCCATCGGCGCAGCTGCAGACGGTGTTTTCCTTAAAATGCCATCTGACCCGACTGCGTGGATCGATGGCGGACCCGCAGAGAAATTGCTCTCATGGGCCAGCCGTCGTATCGACAGGAACAACATTACCGCAGTTGTGACAGCACAAGCGGTTGATCGCTTAGGTGGAATTTACAGCGAGCTTCCATTAGAGCAAGCTCTAGGCAATTTAGGTCAACCAACCGCCGTTGGTGATGCAGCATCATTTGAAGCAGGCGCGCCAATCAATATTACTCTGGCGGGTAACGCATCACCGCTTGAATGGGAAGGGACTAGCCGGACCTATACATTTACCTATGCAGAAAATGGGGAACCACGGACTGTATGGATCAATAATGAATCTTCATTAGCTTGGCGTTTGCGCTTAATCGACAAATACGGTTTGCGTGGCGCGATGATTAATCGCATCAACACGGCCGGAAATTTAGCTGGATATGCATCTGCATTGAGCAGCTATCAAAGTGGCAGTGCGATGCCAGAACCAGCTGGGGCAGCCATTAGCTGGTCGGTTGAAAATGCAAACGAAGTAATCGCCAGCGCGGTTAACCAAGAATTGGGCTACAACTGGGAAGGCACCGCCAACGATGGTACATACACGGTTCGAGCGATCTTTGCTCAGGGTGATATCGCCATCGACTTAGGCGCGGCCGAAGTTGCTGTAGGTCAAGTTGCTATGGTCGAAGCTGAAGAAGCCGAAGCAGAAGTTGTTGAAAGCACCGATGGTGATACAGAAGCAGCTGAAGGTGAAACTGAAGCGGGCGCAGAAGCCGAAGTAGCGGCACCTGCTGAGGAAACAGCCGCAGCTGAAACAGAATCAACAGAAGAAGCGGCCCTCGAAATTACAGGCGATGCAAACGCAGTGGTAAATGTTGGATCAAACATCCGCAACGGCCCTGGCATTATTTACGCCATCGTCAACGAAGCTGACCCAGGCGTTCAACTTGAACTTGTCGGCCGTAGTGCAGACAGCCTGTGGTATGAAGCGATCATCTATAAAGAAGAAACAGCTGAAGGCTGGATTTACGCTGAACTTGTCAATGTACAAGGGCTAGATATAGCCTCACTTCCCGTGACCGCTTCATCTGCGGCCGCAGCGCCAGTCGCCAGCACAAACAGCGGCGGAGAATCTGGCGGCGGAACAACTGCCGCTGCACCAGCAGCTCCACCACCTCCAGCGAATCTTGGCGGCTTTGAATTAGGTGGACAAACCCACACACTTGGTAACCCATCACTCATGACCCTTTCAGGCATGACTTGGGTGAAATTCCAACATAAATGGGGTTGTGGTAATCAGCCAGGTGACCTCCAAGGGCGTATTGATTCAGCCAAAGCCAACGGCTTCAAAGTGCTGCTTAGTATTCCCGGTTCACCGTATCCATCTAGCATCGACTTCAACTGCTATACCGACTTTTTAGGCGGAGTGGCAGCTTTGGGACCAGACGCAATCGAAGTTTGGAACGAAATGAACATCGACTTTGAATGGCCAGTTGGTTCAATTGACCCAACATCGTACGTTAATAACATGCTGAAACCAGCCTATGCTAAGATCAAAGCAGCAAACCCAAATGTGATGGTCATCAGTGGTGCACCAGCCCCAACCGGATTCTTCGGGGGTGGCTGTAGTGCCAGTGGTTGTGACGACGATGCATATCTACGTGGTATGGCAGCGGCCGGTGCAGCTAGCCACATGGACTGTATGGGCGTTCACTACAACGCAGGTGCCAGTGGCCCATCGACCCGCAGTGGTCATCCGGCCGATGGTGGCGCAGGTCACTACAGCTGGTACTACCAACCAATGATCGATACTTATTACAACGCTCTTGGTCGCCCGCTGTGTTTCACAGAGCTGGGCTACTTGAGCGGTCAAGATTACGGTGGTGTTCCAGGCCGCTTCTCATGGGCTGGCAACACCACGATCGAGCAACACTCAGCTTGGTTGGCTGAAGCTGTTAGCATCGGTGCCAACAGCGGTAAAGTACGCATGATCATTATTTTCAATGTTGACTTTACTCTTTACAGCGACGACCCACAGGCTGGCTTTGCGATCCGTCGTAGAGACGGCAGCTGCCCGGCGTGTGGATCACTCGCGGCCGTTATGGGTAGATAGTTTCAACTCAAATTGACGCTCTGGCCAGAATAAAATCTAGTCAGACTTAAGAACAGGCGCATTCTGGTATCATCCAGGGTGCGCCTGTTTTAAAATAGGCCAAACTATATTTTGAAACATGTCTTGGTCTTTCGTACACGAACCATAGGTTGATCGCCTCATGTCAGCCGTAATTAGGCTAATGATTAGTGGTACGATCACGATCTATTTAGCCTTTAGGAAAAAACTATGATCAAAAAATCACTTAGCTCACTCCTGTTGCTCGTAGCAATGATGACTTTTGTTGCTGCTTGTTCACCACAAACAGCAGAAGAACCTGCGGCCGAGTCTGAACCGGTCGTCCAGCCAGAAGTGCAGGCTGAACCAACAGCCACACTGGCACCGACTCCAGTTCCAACTTTGCCACCGCCAGTTATCAAGGGTGGCGATGATAACAATCTAGATGCAGAGGTAGAACTGCAAGAAGTAGAAGTTTCAACAGAGTCAGAAGGTCTTGTTGTGACTGAGCCGGACCCAAGCTGTAGCCAGCCGTGGCCAGGCGATGCCTTTGGCTATGGTGTGCAGTCGCACGCTATTGTGGGTGACCCCGCCTTTACGATGGAATCGATCAAAAATGGATTGGGAATGCAGTGGGTAAAAGTTCAGCTTGAGTGGCGGCTCGTGCAGCCCAGCGATGTAGATCGTCAATGGTTTTTCTATGATGGTGTTGTTGATGAAGCCAATAAGCAAGGGCTATGTCTGATGTTTAGCATCGTTGGTTCACCAGATTATTTGCGTAGTGATGGCTCACATAATGGGCCACCCGATGATTACAACCAATTCCCGCTTTTCTTAAACGAGCTAGTTGACCGCTATCCAAATCAGATCCATGCGATTGAAGTTTGGAACGAGATGAACTTAGATCGTGAGTGGAAAACAGCAAACGGGGTAAACGCGGCCGACTATGTTCGTTTTCTACAGATGTCACATGATGCGATCAAAGCAAAAGATCCAAACATCATGGTGATTAGTGGCGCACTCGCTCCAACGGGTGGTGGCGACGGAATCGCTTGGCTCGATGACTTTATTTGGCTCGATAACGCACTTGCGGCCGGGATGCTGAACTACACTGACTGCGTTGGTGCGCATCACAACGGCTACAACCTTGGCCCAAGCTACGCCTTTGACCAGACAGGCAGTTCACCAGATGCAGCAACGGCCATATTCCGTGGTCCCTTTGACAATCCGCATCATAGCTGGAGTTTCAAAACGACGATAGACACCTACGCCAGCAAAGTAAAAGCGATAGACCCCACCATGAAGCTGTGTGTCACCGAATTCGGCTGGGCATCATCTGAAGGGTACGATGAGCTACCAACAGGGTTTGAATTTGCTCAAGACAATACATTGGAAGAGCAAGCAACATGGCTGGTTGAAGGGTTCCAGCAAATGCGTAACTCTGGTGATGTGTGGATAGCTTTTGTCTTTAACTATGACTTTGGCAATAAAGGGGGCGGCCCCACAGATGACCCTGTTCCATACAGCATCATTGATACAAACGGTATTCCGCGTCCAGCATTTGGTGCTTTGGCCGCTATGGAAAAGAATTAGAAATTAGTGGTTGGTGGTTAGATGTTAGTGATTAATTTAATAGACTGATCACTAACCACTTACCACCGGCTTCTTAACCAAATGAGAACTGAACATCGTAAAAATGGGTGGGGAAATAATGTTGCATTTCTCATTTGTACCTTTATTTTGCTTGCACTGATCCCGGCCTGTACGCCTCAACCACCCACTCCACCACAACCGATCGATTTAAACCCACTTCCGCCCGAAGAGATGAGCCAAGTTTTTTCTTCGCCCGAATATGGTATTCACCTAGCGCAATGGTGGGACATGTATGCTTTGCAGCAAGATCTAACCAAAGTCAATGAGATGGGGTTTGGTTGGGTGAAGCAGCATTTTTCTTGGCGAGACATCGAGCCGGCCGAAAAAGGTGTTTACGACTGGTGGCGGCCGGATCAAATTGTTGAAGCCAGCACCAATTACAACACAAAGCTATTGGTTCGGATCGATCGTGCACCGCTATGGGCGGTTATTGCCTACGAAGAGCAAGGCATTAAGGTCACTGAGAATCAACCCCCGGCCGAGCTGCAAGACTTTTTCGACTTTTGTGGTGCCTTGGCCGAACGGTACAAAGGGCAGGTACATGCTTGGCAGATTTGGAATGAACCGAACCTAAGCCGGGAATGGGGCGATCTCACTCCTGATCCAGCCGGGTATGTGGCATTGCTGGAAGGGTGTTACACCGCAATCAAAGCGGCCGACCCTGATGCAGTCATCGTTTCGGCCGGGCTTGCCCCAACCGGAACAGGACCGCCAGCCGCCATGCCAGACGATCGGTATCTGCGAGAAATGTACGCGGCTGGTGGGGCAGACTACTTTGATGTTTTAGGTTTAAATGCCCCCGGCTTTAAAGCGGCACCTGAAGTTAGCCCAGACGAGGCCGAGAACAATCCAGACTTAGATGTGGGCAATAATCGTCGCTTTGTCTTTCGCCATGTAGAAGACATGCGTCAAATCATGATTGAGAATGGAGATGCTGCCACGCAAATAGCCATTCTTGAGATGGGTTGGACAACCGATACCCGGCCAGAAACCGGCTATGAATGGCACGCGGTTACTCAAGAGCAGCAGGCTGACTATTTAGTTCGCGCCTACAGCTATGCTGAAGAAAATTGGTCCCCTTGGATCGGCCTAATGACCACAATCTACTTTTCAGATGTGGCTTGGACAGAAGACAATGAGCAATTTTGGTGGTCACTGACCGAACCAGATGGCACACCCCGACCCGCTTATTACGCCTTGAAAGAAATGAGAGATTCAGAATGAACTGGTTCTTATCAATCAACTATTTATTTCACCTTATCGCAACAGTGATTTTGCTGGGGAGCTTGGCTGGCGTAGTTGGCTTAGCTTGGCCCGCTTTATCTAAAGGGGAGCTCGACCAAAATCAGTGGATAGCCATTCAACGAAAGTTACTTCCGTGGGCAAACGGCTCGTTAGTCATTTTGCTGCTTAGTGGCTTTTATCAAATGACCAATGACCCTAATTATGGCGGCTTTTTCGTCCTCGATGGGGTTTGGGCCTGGGCGATGCTGTTTAAACATGTCGCGTATGCTGGCATGGTAGGTGTTACGCTCTATTTGCAGTTTGTACTCTATCCTGAGGTCGGCCGGATGCAGCTACTCGCCAGCAAAAAACCGGATCAATCAGCCATTCACCAACAATCTTTGTTGAATCGAGAAAAGCAGTTGCTTAAAATCAATTTCCTGTGCGCCGTCATGGTTTTAGTATTTACTGCGATTATGACGGCCATCTGAGCCTCTTTTTCTTGTAAAGACTTGCTGATAGACGGTTGCCTGCAATCATCAAAATTACTATAATTTTCCTCCTTAGTGCGGGATAGTTTAATGGCAGAACAACGGTCTCTGAATCCGTCAGTCTTGGTTCGACTCCAGGTCCCGCAGTAAAAAGATGCGATAAAAAAATATCGCATCTTTTTTTTTACCTCTTCGTATTTTCGATAGGACCATTGTTTCTTTTGATAGAGTAGACATCCTGTCTCAAATCGCTTGTAAACAACTGTTTATTCAGGATTAATCAAAGAGTAATTTATTTTTTATGATTTTACACATGCTACAACGGAAAGATTGGAAAGCCGCAGTAGAGGCAGGTATCTACCGACCAGATTCTATTGAAAATGAGGGGTTTATCCACTGCTCAGAGCCCAATATGATCACAACGGTTGCCAATGGCCTGTATGTTGGGCTGTCTGACATGATCATTTTGGTTTTAGATGCTGAAAAGATAGATGCCCCCCTCGTTTACGAGGACTGCTATGAAACAGGTCATGCCTTCCCCCATATCTATGGCACAATCACACCTGATTGTGTGATCAAGATTATCGATTTCCCTTGTGACGCGAACGGAGAGTTCTCACTTCCGGCCGAATTAGCTCATAGCTAAAATTGTTACCAGGTTGAGGGTTGAAAGACATGAAAATTGCATCCAGCATTATGCTCAGAGAATTTTCAGTTGACGACCTGCCTTTCTTCTTTGAGCATCAAAATGAAAAATAGGCCGTTTATATGGCTGCATTTACAGCCGAAGACCCAACTGACCAGCTCGCTTTTCAGACACATTGGAACCGCATTACGGCCGATGACAGCGTAATTATTCGAACGATTTTGTTTGATAACCAAGTTGTGGGCAATGTGCTGAGTTATGTTCAAAAGGGTGATCGGGAGTTCAGCTATTGGATTGGCAAACAATTTTGGGGAAAAGGGATTGGCACACAGGCGCTTACACTCTATTTAAACTTGGTAAAGCAAAGGCCGCTTTGGGCGAGGGTTGTCAAAGACAATTTTGCATCGCTAAAAATACTGCAAAATAATGGCTTCAAAATTACTGAGACAGATACTGGGTTTTCGAACGCAAGAAACCAAGTGGTCGAAGAATACATACTCAAGCTGGGGTAGCTGCCTACACAAGCAATCGTTAACTAAATGTGCTATGCAAACAACATAGATTGTTTGATGACAGAACCTTTGATTTTCGCTAAACTTCTGCCTACAAAATCCCCAATCAACTAATTGGGGAAATTCTTCCCATAAAGCAAGAGGTCATCAATGGATATTCAAATCATCCCTATCGACGCAGATAAGAAAAAGTCGCCCCCTGAAGATTTTTCGTTTGGTAGCACGTTTACCAACCACATGTTTACCCATCAGTATTCAACGGAAAAGGGGTGGCATGACCCGAAAGTTGAGCCATATAAAATGCTCACTTTAGATCCCGCTACGACTGTTCTGCATTATTCTCAAGAAATTTTCGAAGGGACAAAGGCCTATCGCCGTGAAGATGGAAATATCAATTTGTTCCGGCCGTGGGAAAATGCGAAACGCTTTAATCGTTCAGCAGAACGAATGAGCATGCCCGGTGTCGATGTTGAAGATCATGTCCAAGCGATTTTAGCCCTCGTTGAAATGGATCATGAATGGGTACCTTCAAAAGAAGGCTCAACCCTTTATATCCGGCCGACGATGATCGGCACCGATCCATTTTTAGGCGTCCGCGCCAGCGATACCTATCTGCATTACATCATCACCGGCCCTGTTGGAAACTACTACGAAGGTGGTTTGGCCCCCGTTTCTGTCTTTATTTCTGACGAGTATCGTCGCGCCGCACAAGGTGGTACAGGTGCAGCTAAAACAGGTGGTAACTATGCGGCCAGCTTGCTCGCAGGTGAAGCGGCTAAAAAAGCTGGCTATACCCAAGTCCTTTGGCTCGACTCGAAAACGGGTGAACACATCGAAGAAGTCGGCACCATGAACATCATGTTCGTGTATGAGGGCAAAAAGATCGTAACGCCAGCACTAACCGGCTCAATTTTGGCCGGGATTACGCGCGACTCGATTTTAAAGATGGCTCCTGATTTGGGGTATGAAGTTGAAGAGACTGTTTTAAATGTGAACGAGATCCTAGCTGACATCGAATCTGGAAAAATCACAGAGGCATTTGGCTGCGGTACCGCTGTCGTGGTGTCCCCAGTTGGCACCTTTGGCTATAAAGGAAAAGATGTCCAGGTCGGTGACGGCGGCGTTGGAACGGTATCACGCAGACTGTTTGATGAATTAACAGACATCCAATTCGGCCGGAAAGAAGACCCCTACGGCTGGATTCATACAATCAAGGTCGACTAGTATCTGCTTTTAGCCGTTAGCTTCTTGGCTGATAGCTAACGGCTAAAAGTTTATGAATTTTCAAGAAGAACTCGCCTATCGGTTTAAAAGTCAGGCCGACTTTGCCAAAACCTACTCTCCACTCTATTCAACTTTATTCTCAACGGTTGAAGGATGGCTTGAATCCACGGCCGAAGAGCCTAATCTGGTAGCTACTTGGTTACTCGAAACCAGCCAATCACGCAATCCATTTGATGTCACGCTGCTCTTGATGGCGGGTCTGCACGAGGCGGTGCTGGCGAATCATGCTGGGGCAGCAGAACTTGCCCAGTTCTACCCAACGGCCAACGGGCATCGAACCTACTCAGATCCCCAGCTACCCAACATTCTTGAAACGGCCATACTTAACCTCAAAGACCATTTGGCCCATGTCATTCACACCGCTACGGTCCAAACAAACGAAACCGGTCGGGGCTCATCTTGGCTACTGCCGCTCGCGTTTACCCGCTGGCCAGAGGTGGAGCTCCTCGATTTAGGCGCAAGCGCTGGGCTGAATCTAGTTGCAGAGCAGCGTCGGTTTGATTTTCATGCCAAAGAATCAGGCGAACATCTGTTGAAGCTGGGGCAAGCGGTGAACACACAAATGGTGATTGAAACACAGGGGGAGCTAGCACCGCTTAAAGCTTTGAACCGATCTTATAAGCTACCTCATATCAGTTCTCGGTTGGGTGTCGACCTGCTCCCATTTCCAGTTAAAAGCAATTCTGACGCCACACGGCTCACTTCATACGTGTGGGCAGACCAGCCAGAACGAGTCGAACGGTTATCGCAGGCACTCGCCATCTTGCAAGATGTGCAACAGTCGGCCGCACCTGTGCAACTCGATGCGGTAAATTTACCCGGCGAATTGTCGGCATTTCTCAAAAAGCTAGCCCCGTCAACAGCCCCATTACTTATCTACAATACCTACATTACTCAGTATTTTAAAAATGACCGGCCGCAGTTAAGAACAGCGATTGAAGCATGGGCAGCAGATCAAAATCGGCCGGTTTTATGGGTCCAGTGGGAACCACACGTCGATTGGATGCAACAACCAGAAGCCAAGAGTTCTGCGATTAAGGCTGAAGAATATGGCTGGTGTGCATGGACGGCCGATCTTTGGAAAAATGGGGAACATCATCAATTCCATCTGGGATGGGTGCATCCGCATGGGCTAAAGGCTCGTTTCTTGCCAGGGTTAAAAGATTGGGCCGATTTTTGGTCTTAAGGAGCCAAGTTTGGTCCGGCACCAATTAAAGCAACTGTAACTGGAGCCGTCACTGTCGGGGGCAGAGCCTCCCAAGCCTGACCATTCCACACGATGATACCGTCTTCGCCAGCCGCCCAAATACGCCCTCGGCCGTCAATCGTCATCAAGTCAGGTTGAAAACCTTCTGGCCAATCGCTTAATTGCCACCATGTTGAGGCCTTATCAAAAACCCGCACCGTACCTGGATCCGGCCCGGCACCGATAATCAGCCCATTTGGCATCAGGGCAAATGCAGGACCAATTTGCCCTTCATATCCATACCATTTTTGATTACTCGATACATAATAGAGCGCGCTGCCGGGGAACCACATACCACCTTGCTCATCTGACGCTACCCCCCAAATGCCCATTTCCCAATCAAGACTGTAGTAAATGTCCCAATCTTGCCCTAGTTGTCGGCTCATAAATGGAATCGGATCAATTAGTTTGCCATCTTTAACCACGCTATTTTCATTGGCTTCCCACTTTGTCCCCCAAGCTGCGTCAAACGCATGGGTGCTGATTGTATTTTGCAACACGGTCGGATGAGTGCGCCACGTCTCACCATCAAAAAACCAAGGGTTATCGGCTAAATTGTCAGATGGCAATGCCCATATCCGACCTTGTGAGTCACACGTGAGATGGTTTGGGGCTTTAAATGGATATTCGGTTGTGGCAAACGGAGTCGCATCCCCTGTACTAAAGTAGATGAGTTCCTTATCAGTCGCAATCACAAATTGTTCGCCACACGCAGTCAGCGCGGACATCCGGCCAGAGTATGGCAACAAAGTTTCGGGAATAAACCAGTTAGACTGTTCGTCTAGGCAGCTTATGTTGTAGTCGGTACCCAAAACACATAACAGCCCAGATGTTTCGGCCGGGCTAAGTGCGGGCATAATGTCGGCCGACAAGCCAGTTTCAACCGATGTCTCTAAAATCTGAATACTCAGGGTTGTGATCCGTAAGTTGTCACCACTGCCCAGCAAGGACTCGACCCCCTGAATCGCTACGGTCTCTTTCTCAACCGCATCAACCGTCAACGAAAATAGTTGTGCCAATTGAAGATTTGCCGATATCGCATCGATAATCTCTTTAATTTCGGCTAATCGAGCCAGTAAATCAGTACTCCGGCCAGTTTCGATTGCAGAGGCTGCGAGGGCGAGCTTTTGAGCAATTTCAATACCAACTTCGGCCCCATTTTCAGGCAGTAGCTCTTCAACAAGGGCACCTGTACCGCTTAGGCCATTAGCTGCATTAAGAAGATCTTGTGCAATATTGCTAACTTCTTCGGCCGATATCGGTTCATCCGCAGAAGTGACCGCTTCTCCCAGCTGTTCAATCCCAGCTGAAATACCATCAACATCACCCGTCTCAAGTGCATCAGCAAGTGGGGCAGTTGTCACTGATGACATTTCGCTACCGATCTCAGCCAGCGTACCCAGCAGGGTCTGGGATTGTGGCACTTTGGCGAGCTCAGACAGCTCTTGAATCGCATCCGCATAAGCGGCCTCAGCTTCGGCCACAGACCCACCGCGCGCCGGTATGGCTCGCAAGTCTGCAATCGCTTTTTGGATAGGCGCATCAAGTCGACTAACAATGTCTGAATTCAAGTCAAATTCGTCTAAGCCAGTTAAGCGGCTATAGATTCGATCTAACTGAGCAATTAGACTGATCGTCTGTTTATCTAAAGCCTCACTTTTCTTCGAACTACTGTTTGAGGGGACGCGGGTTTTGTCCACAGATGTTGGGAAGGCTTTAACTTCAGTAGGGGTTGGGGCGGGGGTGCGTGTTGCAGGTGGGGTCACCTGAATCGAAGATAAATCTTGTACATTGGATGGCTGACACGCTGTAGCGACGCAGCAAAAAGCGATCATCCAAAGGGTTACGTAAACGGCTCTACTCATGTTTTGACAGTTAGTCATGGTTCCTCACGGTTCTTTCCTCAAAAACCAAGCTCCTACTAAGGCTTTTGGCACACTCTATTCCAAATTACATCTTACCGCTTTTTAAAAACTGGAAGGTTAAGATTTAATATAAGATTGGAGATTTACCCCGTTATAGGCGAACTAATCAGTAAATCGATGACGATCGACACTATTTTAGACTCATAATTAGAGGTAAAGTCTAGATATGCTAAACCACCCCACGCTCGAACTGAGATTGCAAGCACGCCAACGGCCGGCTGATCGCCAGCATGTCATGCTGCAAAGTTGGCATGATTTATTATTTTTGCATTGGGAAATTGAGCCTGAGCTTATTCAAGCGTCATTGCCGCCGGGGCTGACGGTTGACACATGGAATGGAAAAGCTTATATCGGCATTGTCCCCTTTTTGATGCGCAACATACGGCCGCGTTTTTTCCCGGCCGTGCCTGGCATTTCCAACTTCCACGAGGTCAACGTGCGCACCTACGTTTTTGATAAGCACGGCACCCCCGGCGTGTGGTTCTACTCGCTTGATGCCAATCAGTGGCTAGCCGTACGGTTGGCTCGCTCACTGTTTCAGCTCCCTTATTTTGATGCAACGATGGCACACCAAAAAGATGGCGACCACATCAATTATCAATCTCACAGGAAAGGAACTGGCCCACTAAAAAAATCAAACTTTAACTACAGCATTGGGGAATATTTAGGAACGGCAGAGCCTAGCAGTTTTGAATTCTTTTTGGCCGAACGCTACATTCTATTTGCATACCGAAAAAATGGGCAACTCTACTCAGGGCAAGTAATCCATACACCATATCCACTTTATAATGTGGCTCTAAAAAATTTCGATACAAGCTTAATCGATCTGGCAGGGTTTCCAGCACCTATCAGCCCCCCTGACCATGTCCTATTTTCGCCCGGTGTTGATGTAGATGTGTTTGCTATAGAAAAAGTTCTTTTATAACATCACGTGAATTTGTTAACTTAGTCACAGCGAATAGGGTGCTTTTGCTAGATGATGCCGAAATTATTTGCATTGACACACACATCAATACATCAAAATAGGAAAAGTACACCATGGGAAACAAACACACACAAGCAGTCAAACCGCTACGCCACGGACTTCTACTCATTAGCCTACTAACCATCTTTTTATTAACGGTCGCTTTTATCACCCCATCATCGGGCAAAACACAAGCCGCTGACAGATTGGGTGTTAATGCTAAGTTTTTCGAAGGCGATAGAATTTCGCTGACATCTTCGGCCGTATTTTGGTTTGGGAAACTTGATACGACGCTTAATCATCAAGACGTTCGTATCGGATACAACCCCGACGGGATTCAAATCTACGTCAATACGTTTGATTATGAGCTCTTTTACGATAAGACACCCGATGCAAACGATTTTCAGAATTGGGACTCTGTTGATATCCATATTCGGCCGCAAGGTAGCAGCACAAGCTACCTATTCAAAAGCCAGGTCAGCAATTCAGCCAGCGACAGTTTTGAGCCTGAATCTGATTACCGTCTTTTCTACAGAAACACCGGCAGCGGCTATGTGCTCGCCAATAACAATTCCTTCCAAACAAAAACAGTTTGGTTTGGTCAATCTCTTAATGCAGAATCGGCCAATCCCGGCAATGGGGATCGTGGTTGGTACACACAAATTAACATTCCATTCAGCACCTTTGGCTTAAGCGAGGCGCCAGCGAAAGGGACGGTTTGGGAGATGGCAATTGTGGCGAATGATCGTGATGATGCGGCCGGATCTGTCATTAATGCTCAACAATGGCCTGAATCAGCGAACTTAAATAACTCAACCAGCTGGGGCGAGCTACGTTTTTCAAAAGTGGAAGAAAGCATTCCCAGCGCAAACCAATCAGGTAGTTTGACATTACGAGATGGCGTTAACGGGGTAAGCGTGCCTGATAGCCATGTCGGTGGTGGAACAAACTGCGGCGTCGAGCATGATCCAGACTTTTTTAACGGCTGGCCAACGAATACATTCCCAGGAGTGATGCAAGTTAATATTCAAAACCAAATGAATGTTGAAGACTGGCCCTGTTTTTCAAAATATTTCATCTCATTTCCGATGGATCAAATTCCGGCTGGGAAAGTGATATTGTCAGCCAAGCTGACGATGTACCATTTTGGGAACGCTGGCGGTGGCGAATTTGACCCGGCCGGGGGCAGTACGCTCCAAGTAATGACGGTAGACAGTGGCTGGAATGAGGCGACACTAAACTGGCGAAATTCTCCTAGTGTGGTTGAACATGTAGCCGAAAAGTGGGTAGAACCGATCAACAACGAAAATAATTTTGCCGACCCTGCCATTCCAGTAGATTGGGATATTCAATCGGCCGTAGCTGATGCATATGAAGCAAATGAAACGCTGAACCTAGCGATCTATGCAGCGGATTGGAGTTTGCACAGTGGCAAATATTTCTATTCGTCAGATGCGCGTGATGATTACAATCGGCCGATTCTAGAGATCACCTATGGAGACGCAGGGACACCGGGCCCCACACCGATTCCATCCCCGACCCCATTACCCACAGCAACACCGACCCCTTTTATCCCGACCGACTTCTTTTTTTTACCCCTTACTATCCGGTAAATCGAGGCTTGTTTAAATAAGCACCGATGCCGCTCAAACCCCACTATGCCTTATGCTCGCATTGGTACCCTAACGATTGGGCAAACACCACGGCCCGACCTGATCATCTCGCTTCAACAGCGTTTTCCAGATTCTGAGATTATCGAGGTTGGCGCGCTTGATCAGCTCGATCATTCTGATCTTCCAAACGTTAGCAAAACCAACGGCAACGCTTATTTACTCACGACTCGTATGCGTGACGGAAGCTTGGTGCATGTCCCTGAATCTTTTTTAATCCCATTTATGGCAAATGGTTTAAAAAAGCTTGAAACAAAGTGTGTAAAAGCGATCTTTCTGCTTTGTGCTGGGACATTTGCTGAGCTTTCAAGTTTAGTCCCCTTGATCAAACCGTTTGTTTTGGCGCATGAGATGCTTGCAAACATCGGTATCAAAAATATCGGCATTATTGCGCCAATCCCTGAGCAGGTTCGGCCGATTCGTGATAGGTGGGAAGCAGCAGGCTTTGAAGTCACCGTCTGGGCGGCCGATGCAACCCATCCAGACGAGCCATTTATCGCTGAACTACAAGCGCATCAAAAAGAAAGTGGGTTTAAAGCGTTGGTACTTGATTATGTAGGACATCCGGCCGAAGTCAGCCAGACATTGCAAAAGAAGTTAGACATCCCAGTGATCGATTTGGGTGAGATCGCGGTTGCGACATTAGCCGCCATTTTGTAGGGGTAGGGTTCCAGCGTACTGGAACCCTACCGTTTATTTAAAAATCAAAAAAGTCGTCTATCGGCTGCGGCAGTTGGTTATCACGCTGCGGCCGGTTTGGGCGATTTCCATTCCCTCGCGGTCCACGACCTTGCCGAGGTGCAGTTACCCTCGCTTCGGCATTATTTGGCAGACTGGGCGCGGCGGCCGCAATCAGTCCAAATGTGAGCAAGATACCAAGTCCCAGCACAATCGTACGAGTCTTGACAGTCGACAATGCCAGTTTTAGCTGTTCAAACATAATTAAAGTCTCCTTTAAGATGCAGACGGGGCTGTTTGAGCCTCAGGTCTACGTGATAATAGCGATTTTCTAAACATGACAATCTTGCTACGCACGGCCGGGATCCGAGCCCCAAGTAAAACGCAGTAAAAGAGAGCCAGTGCCCCACCTTGCCCTAAAGCAAACAGGTGAAAGATGATAAACACCGCGACCACGTAAGTTAGAGCGTGGAGCCGCTTCCAATTACGCCCCAGCGTTTTCATGGAAAAGCGATTAGAGGTTAAAGCGAGCGGAGCCATCAAAGCGACAGCGACAAAGCCAAATCCGAGCATAAATGACGACACAGTGGCGGCCGCTGTTGCCCCAACCGCAAAGCCAAATGCTGAAGAAAAGACAAAGTAGTGCATGAGCGCATACAGAAAGGTGTATAAGCCCAACGGCCGTTTGAGTGTCAACGGCCACCGCCATCCGGTGACGATGTGTAACGGGGTACAGGCCAGCAACAGGCTAAACGACCAAACGGTTACGTTTGCCAAGCTAGACGTGATGCCGAGGAAAGCTCCGCCTGGTAGCAAGCCAAATACGGTTCCGGCCGCGGCCGCCATCACAATAAGTAACGGAATAAGAGCCAGCGAGTGCAAAATCTTTTGCGCTAAACTGAACTCTTGTATGTTTTGATTTTTTTCTTCTATAGTTAAAAGTGATTGAGTCATTAAAATTCCTTCGACCTGTCTGGTATTAAAAAAAAGATCTCAGGTCGTTCTGAAATCAGAATAGGCAACAGGTATTAAGGAATTTTTAAGAGCTGATTTAGTTGGCGACTAATGGCCACAAAACGGAAACAAACGTCCCCTGACCGCTCCCGTCACTTTGGATATTTAGGCTACCGTTGTACAGATCTAGAATCGATATGACCAAAGAAAGGCCTAACCCTGTCCCTGGGATTTTGCGTGAGTGAGCCCGATCTACTCGAAAGAAGCGTCTGCCAAGTTTAGAAATATCTTCGGCCGGGATTCCATCTCCATTGTCTTCAACGGTTAGAAGCATCACATCTTGTTTTAGAGAGAGGCCGACTTTGACCAACCCCTTATCAGGGGTGTATTTCAATCCGTTGTCGATGAGGTTCCGAAAAATGGTTTCGAGATGATTGATGTTGACGGTGACCGGAATTGAGTCGGCCAGCAATGTAGATTCAAGTTTGATCTGTTTTTCACTTGCAGTTGATTCAAAGTCAGCCAAGACTTTTTTGAGCAAACGGACCGCATCGACCTGCTCTTCTCCGGCCGATAGCCGTTTGGCATCAAATCGAGAAAGTAGTAAAAGATCACTAACTAAGCCAGACATGCGCATCGCTTCCCCATCGATTTCTTCAATGAATTCTGACTTGGTCTCTTCATCGAGATCATCATTCAGCATCATTTCCGTGCGTAGGCGAATGGTGGTAAGCGGGGTGCGTAGCTCATGGGATGCGTTGCTAGCAAAAGCACGTTGCTCCGCCACAATCGACTCAACCTGCTCCGCCATGGTGTTAAACGCCCGGCCGACCGCCCCTATTTCATCTTGGCTAGGATTCTCAACACGCTGGGTCAAATCGCCATCGGCCATATTGAGAGCCGTTTGTTGTAAGTCATCGAGCGGTTTTGTCAATGAGGTTACGAGCCAAAGGCTAACACTAATACCTAGCAATGTGAATGCTGCAAAAACGCCCCACAACGTGATCTGTCGCTGACGAATCGTTGCTAGGGGAACTGAACGGGGCACATTAATCTGAATATATCCATCTATTCGGCCGTCGTGCAAAATGGGGGACGAGGTCACAATTTGCGTCACCCCAGAACTGTCTTGGGTCATAATGAAGTTTTCAGTATCGATCAGATCCAAAGGTGAAACGGCCGTGGCATAGGTAACAGATTTTGAGCGTGTGTATAGGGTCACATCAGCATTTAGACTTGTGGCACTCTCGTCTAAGATAGTTGAAACACTTTGAGGATTGTATTCAAGTGTTTCGGATAGGCGACTGGCAAGAAACACCGCCTGAATTTGCAGCGTGTTCCCATAATCTGACAAAGTGGCTTGGGTGATTTGACGTGATGCCCAAGCGGTAAGACCACCAAATCCCAATAAGATCAGGCCAACGTAAACTGCGACGAGCCGAGTGCGTAGTGAATACATGTCTGACCTATTACCCTGTAATTATCCGATACCCAACACCCCGAACGGTCTGAATCATTTTGGGGCTGCTGGGGTCATCTTCAATTTTTTCTCGCAGCCAACGGATATGAACATCAAGCGTACGGGTGTCACCAAGCCAATCGGTCCCCCATACTTGGTCAAATATTTCAGCCCGATCAACCACCTGTCCTTTTTTGTTCATCAACAATGTGAGCAACTCAAATTCTTTGTAGCGCAAATTTAGTGTTTTATCTCCACGATGAACTTCGCGTCGATCATAATTGATGGTTAGGTCGCCAATTGTAACCGTTTGATCTGGGACTGGCGTTTGGTCAATCGCCACTCGGCGTAGCATCGCCTTAATACGGGCGGCTAGTTCACGAGCACTAAACGGCTTGGTCAGATAATCATCTGCCCCTAGTTCTAGCCCCAAAATTCGATCAATCTCTTCACTCATGGCGGTCAGCATGAGAATGGGAACGCCGCTTTGGGCGCGTAGCTCTTTGCACACGTCCCAGCCGTTCATTTCAGGCATCATGACGTCGAGCACAACAATGTCCGGCCGGGTGTTCTTATCCAAAGCCTGCTGCAACCCATCTTTGCCATTTTCAGCGATAGAAACCGTGTACCCATGACTCTCAAGCGAGCGAGAAAGCGGCCGAGTGATAAGTGGATCATCATCGATTAAAAGAATTTTGGTCATTTGAGGGTCCTGTCAAGATTATGACGCGCGAGCGCGTTTCTTTTTTGGGTTTGTTATGGCTGAAAGAATACGATAAATCGTTAAGAAAATAACACTAAAACCGCTAACGCCGTACATCCAAGCCAACTGTAACGAATCAGTACCAGCCATCCAACCATGTGCGGTTGCAAAGATAAATGCGACGAATGTAAGGTAGTGGATCTTGCGCCAGTTCTTTTGACCGATCAATCCGCGCATATAAAACGTAACCGTTGTGATCAGCATTAGGTAAAGGGCGATGATACCCACCCCAACCCACATTGGATTATATGGGCCGATAAAAGGAATTAAAAGATGGGCAACGGTGTAAGTATAGTAGCTGTCGTAGAGCAAAACGAAAGCATGAAAAACAGAAAGTCCTATGCCGGTCCATGAAAGCCACTCATGCAAAGCCAATGCTACGGCCGGGGGTACCCACTCTTTGATCAGCTTTGTGCTCAGCAAAAGTCCCCAAAGGGTTGAGGCAGTAATCGTTAAGTAGCCGACGGTGCCACTGGATCGGCTTAGAAACCATGCTGCTTTTTCTCCAACAAGCCACACAGGAAGTTGGGGAACAATCCAAGGAATGCCCCACCAGATTAGAGCGAATATAAGTAAAGGAACCGACCAAGAGAAGCTTTGGCCTTCTTCAATTTCAATTGATTCTGAAGTGTTGTGTTGAGTCATGAGATTAGAGAAAAGAGACGAGAGGCAAGAACTTGATTCTTGCCTCCGTATCTAGATTATTTAGACGATCGGCTTTTTGCGACGGTCTTTGGAATTTGATCGGCCGATACCACATCTGTAATAGGGTCGAGTTGAAGGACAAAGCCTTCGCTCGCAGATGAACTTGGGATCTCGATAATCTGAGCAACTTGCTGTGGTGCTTCTGGAGCGGCCTGTGAGCTTTCGGCCGATGCCAATAAGTCTGCACCTAAGTAAGTTGCGAGAAGCCCGCCAACGACTAACGTTGTTTTTAGCCGCTCAGTAGTAATGGCTGAACGTTTTTTGCCAGAGGCTGGGCGCTTCTTCGCCGTCGGCCGTTTTGAAATGGTGGGCTGTGGAGCTGTCGTTTCGTTAGTCATCGTACTCGTCCTCTTCTTCTTCATGCTCCTCGTATTCTTCGTGCTCATCTTCCTCGTGCTCACCTTCTTCATATTCTTCTTCGTGCTCGTCTTCCTCGTATTCCTCTTCCTCATAGCCTTCGCCATACGCGGCCGCCGGTTCTGGATTGAGCAACAAATTATTGGCTTCATCCAATTTAGTCTGATATTCCGTTTCACGCTGTTGCATGATCACAAGTGCTTCCTGAAGCTGTTCATTCTGAGCTTCTAGACTGGCCGAATCAATCTGGATCGCTTGTGCAGGTACCGATTCGCTGGGTGAAGCGGAGGCGGTTAAGCTACTAAATCCACCGCTATTAAAAAGAGTCGCAATGATTAAAAGTGCTGCGGCAGCTGTGCCGGTTCCAATCAAATTCAAAACTTTGTTCTTGTCCATGATAATTCTCCTAATCAGTTCTAGATACAAGGTTCGGGGATAAAAAAATCAAAAATAAATATTTGAACCTTGTATTGAATTCGGCCGCTGTTTCTCTGTGCCGATCTCTGCTTGTTGTTAACTGATAAAAGAATAGTAGCTTCTTGCAGACAGCCTTGTTTAAACCCCAAACTAAGCTTTGTTAAATCGTCCTTAAATGTTGGACATCATCAAATATCGAAACAGTTGGTTATATTTTCGACCATAAAACAGCCTCTGACATGAGGTCAGTCCTACATATCCTACAAATCTAAATAAGAAGAAACCTAATGCAACATCAATAGTGATGGTTGATTTACATCACCAAAAAACCGACTCACTATAGTTAGCTCCGGATATTCGAAAACTAATTTTTCGGTTCATATCCGTTCTATTGAGTCATTGAAAAGCTATTCGGCTCAAGCGATATCTGATCTATTTTTATTCAATTAAAAGAAGTCCGGAAAACAAAACACACTAAATTCGAGGCTAAGCTCTTGCTAAAATCCAAGCTGTTTTTTCTATCTATTTTGACGATGCTGACCGTATCAACTTTGGTCGGCCGTTCTTCTATCGCTTTAGGCGATAGTGTTCAACAATCCACAGACACAGTTATCTACCTCCCCCTCATCATGAACGATCAACAAGGGGAACCAGGAGAAACCGAAGATCCGTTTATAGACCCTGCTCTTGTTTTCTTGGAGACATTCGATGGTGATCCCTCATCTCCTGAAGCTTGGAGCGATGAGAATTGGGACATCACGATTCATCAGCGTGATCAAGATAAGCTGTACGAAATGGCCGAAATGCCCGCCAATCATGGACCTAACTGTGAAGCACCACCCGCGACACACAATATCACCGCATTCGAAGACAATTTATACATCTGCAAAAACCATATGATGACGGCCAATTATGGGGTTTCAAACGATGGCGGATATGGGCTTGTTTATTTCGCTCCCAACCGACTCATCGACACGACGGCCGACAATTGGTTTGTCCAATTTGATATGTCTACCTTCCGGGTTAACCCGCTCCGCAACTGGGTTGATGTTTGGATTGTTCCATTCGACCAAAATCTACAGCTCGCCATCCATGAGTTTGATCCTGACCTACAGGGGGCACCGCTTGAGGGTGTGCAGATTCGCCTGCGGCAAGAAAACTATTTCCAGATCACCATTCATGAAAATGGAAACGAGACCCATCTGCCGTTAGACGACTACACTCAATTTCATCAGGTGCTAAACAATTATTTAAACGACCCAGTTACTCACATGAAACAGCGGTCTACTTTTTATTTCGGGGTCACCAACGGCAAGCTAAAAGTGGGCATGCCGGAATATGATCTATGGTGGCACGCTCAAACGGCACCTGAAATATTCTCCCGGCCGGAATGGGAAGAGGCGGCCGTACAGTTTGGACATCACAGCTATACACCAGATAAACTGTGCGAATTCTCTCTTTTTGAATCGGCCTGCGAAGAGCATGGGGCTGACACCTTTCATTGGGACAATATGATGCTTTATCCAGCTAAACCTTTTGATTTAGTTCAAGGCACACCCCGCTTAATTACCCCATCAACGGCCGTTCAAACCTTCACCCCTGAAAAACCAGCCCCTTCCGGAAGTTATTTACGCTTTGCAGGCATTGGAGAAAATCTTGAGGTGTCGTTTGACCAAGGAGCCACATGGCAAACTGCAGAAGAACAGGCCCATTCAAAAACGATCCAGAATAGTCATTTTCGCAGCTATTGGATGGCGGTGCCGACAGGCACAACCTCTGTGCAGTTTAGAGGTGAGAATTGGTGGGATGGCCAGTTTGAATGGGCGGCCAGAGATATTTCGATCTGGGCAAAGATTGATGAATCCACTTCGGCCGATGTTGAGCCGGTGGCAAGCTTCACAGTAGCTAAGCATGATTTCTTTCAATCACTGCTAACTGGAGATCGTGATCCCAGCTCTTATTTCTGCGAAATCAAAGCGCCAGATTAAGCTTGTTAAAGCCTTAGCACGCTCTTGGGTGAAATAGACCACATAAAAAAAGCCGCAGCTAGATTATGATCTAACTGCGGCTTTTTTTATCGATTGGCGCTAAAGCAGAAGCAAATATTTTGATCGAACCTACCTATGCGGGTTGAAAGTGAGGGTGCATTTCTTGAGTAACATACGCTTCTCCATTCTCGTCGATCAAAACGGCCGCAATGCGATTTTCTTCAAGCATAGCTAGACCTTCCTCAAGCCCAGCAACGAGGGTCGCCGTTGCCCAAGCCTCGGCCGTACAGGCATCTTTATCGATAACAGAAACGGTTAGTAGATTAGTTTCGGCAGGGCGTCCGGTACGTGGATCAATAATGTGATGGGCCATTGTGCCCCCTTGGCGCCAACGGCGATAGTCAACGCCGGACGTGGCGAGTGTGCCGTGTGCTAACCAAAGTCGCCCGATTTCAGTTTCTTCATCATTATCTTCAGACCATGGAACTGAAATACCGACCGGCCATCCGGGCCATTTTCCAGGACCATCTCCGGCCGTTAAATCACCACCGGCATCAATCAAACAGGGGCCGATCGGATGGAGAAAGTCACGACTCGCCTGAGCCGTATACCCTTTGGCGATACCACCAAGATCAAGCCGCACCCCGGCCGGGAGTCGAATCATCTGCCGAACCGTATCAAATTCAGGTACTTCTTTCTTAAGATGAATCTGATAAGCATCGGGTGGCAAATTTGAAGTCACATGGGTCACGCCGGTTACTCCGGCAGGCTCAAATGAATTCGTGTAGCCGCTGTGCTCTAACTCATTCAAAAGAGTACAGTCAAAACATCCGTTTGTTTTTTCAGATAGCACCATCCCTACCCTAACCAAATCCCATAACTCGTCTGAAACAGCAACCCACTCATTGGGTCGGCTATTGAGCTGCATGAGTTCGCTTTGAGGATCAAAGCGGGTTAGTCGTTGTTCTTCTTGAAGAAACAAAGTTTCTACCGTCTCAAGTGGTTCGGCCGCAAATTGCTCATCAGCAAAAAGCCACGCAGCCATTTCACATCCCATCGCTTTAAATTCTCGTTTACCCGTGTATACATTTACCATTGGTCACACTCCTTAGTATCGTCACAGTCTAAGGTTCACATGACAATTGATACACCAAACTTATTTAAATTTGGTTTAAATTTTCCTTAAATCACAAGGCAGTCTGGAATGATGCATAGGTCATCGGTACTATCCCATGGTATATTTCCGCACAATTTTGGAGGATAACAAAATTGACTAAAAAAGATGTTGCAAACGTGCTAGGTAAAATCGCTTTCCATACTTTACAAATTTCAAATCCCGAACAAAGTCTAGACTTTTATCGAAATAAGCTTGGGATGGCATTAATCTCTGAAAGCAAACAGCAAACGAAAAAAGGGCTTGAATACTCATTTGTTTTGGGTTTTCAAACACCGGAAAACGAACTAACCAATACCTACTTAGAGCTGGTTTATCAAGAAGGTAAACGTGCAAAAGTTGAGACCACTGACCCAAATCAGAAAGACGGGTATTGGAAGATTGGAATTACGCTTGAGGACGTCGATTTAGGGCGGGATAGTTTGCTCGCGGCCGGAATTGGCGTCAGCGAGCCTCGCCAGTTTCGCGACATCGGCTATCTGTGCCATTTAGCAGACCCGGATGGTCACAGCATCGAGCTATTGCAGCACCGTTTTGCTGAAAACCATACGCGCTTAGAGCCACAGCCACAATATAAGTTGATGAGCCGGCCGACATTCGGCCAGATCACCTTACGCATTAATGACCCCGAAAAAAGTCTGCGCTTTTATCAAGAAGGATTTGGCATGCGTCTGCTCTCTCGGCAAATCGTAGAGCCTTATAAATTTACCCTCTACTTTTTGGCCTACACCAACGATAAACTTCCCTTTGACGATATAGACCATGTTGGAAACCGAGAATGGCTTTGGCAACGGCCGTACACAACCTTGGAACTACAGCATGTTTGGGGGACAGAAACTGATAAGTCCGTTTATCGAACTGGGGCTGAAACCGGCTTTATCGGGATGGGGTTTGCCACGCCAAATAACGGCCGAACAGTCGAGAAGTGCACGGCCGTCGGAGCAACGTTTAATGACAACATTGTTTTTGATCCCGATCACTACCAAATACGCTTAATTGAAACAGGTGCTTAAAAAGAGGAATAAATGAAAACTGAAACCAACTTCGCCCTGATTGGAGACTACAGCCCTGATGTAACTGCCCATCAAGCGATACCAAAAGCACTCGAAGCAGCTGGAACAGCTATCGGCACTCGCATTAACTACACTTGGATTGATACTGTAAACCTAGTAGGCAATGTCTCAGATATGCTGAACAGCTACGATGGGATTTGGGTTGTGCCTGCCAGCCCTTATCAAAACATGGATGGGGCCATCGAAGCGATTCGCCATGCGCGTGAAAGCGATACGCCGTTCTTCGGCTCATGTGGTGGCTACCAACATGCGGTTCTAGAATTTGCTCGCAACGCTTTAGGGATGGTTGATGCCGATAATGCAGAGGTGAACCCCAATACAGACTTTCCGCTTATTTCCCCGTTGATGTGTGCACTGGTCGAAGCTGATGGTGAGATTAAGCTGGCTGAAGGCTCACGAGCGAGAGAATTGCACGGCCGAGACACAATCACAGAACAATATCGGTGTAGCTATGGGTTCAATGCCACCTATCTGCACCTATTTGAAAACACCGACCTACAAATTACAGGCCATGATCAAGATAATGATCCAAGAATTATTGAACTGAAAGGGCATCGCTTTTTTGTAGGCACCGCCTATCAGCCTGAGCGTTCAGCCTTACGTGGTGAGTCGCATCCTTTGATTACGGAGTATGTAAAGCAGGCTTCCCAAGTAATCGCGTAGATTATTTGTCTAAACCGGCCGCGGCCAGTTTCTCAGCTTCTTCTGCAATGGTAAGTCGGTCGATAAACTGATCAATATCACCATCGATTACAGCTGGTAAATTGTGGCTTGAATAGCCAACTCGGTGATCGGTAACGCGGCTTTGGGGATAGTTGTAGGTCCGGATTTTTTCTGACCGATCTCCACCACCGACCTGATCTTTACGCATGCCGGAAATCTCAGCATTATGGGCAGCTTCTTCAGCTTCTTTTAAACGGCTCTGGATAATTTGAATACCAAGCTGTTTGTTCTGAGTCAAACTACGTTCTGATTGTACTTTTACCATTAAGCCAGAGGGTTTGTGGATCACACGTGCGGCCGTCGCATTTTTCTGCATGTGCTGGCCACCGGGTCCGGCCGAAAA
Organism: Anaerolineae bacterium; assembly: GCA_045105475.1. Lineage (GTDB taxonomy): Bacteria > Chloroflexota > Anaerolineae > Promineifilales > Promineifilaceae > WTJY01. Next base: position 8,024 of record JBGCDP010000227.1, on the reverse strand, counting down.
TTCAGCTTTAATCTCAAGGTCGGCCGGGTTAATTGTTACATCTACCTGATCAACTTCCGGCATGACAGCCACGGTAGCCGTACTTGTGTGAATGCGCCCCTGTGATTCCGTAACAGGCACCCGCTGAACGCGATGGACCCCACTTTCATATTTAAACCGTGAGTAAGCCCCTTTTCCACGCACATTGATGATCACTTCTTTGTAGCCACCGATACCGATAAAGTTCTCATCCATGATTTGGGTTTTATATCCCATTTTCTCAGCATAACGCAGGTACATACGGCATAAGTCATTTGCAAAAATAGCAGCTTCATCGCCACCGGCGGCCGCGCGAATTTCGACATAGACATTCCGATCATCTCGCGGATCTTTAGGCACCAGCAGCTTCCGCATCTTATTTTCTAAGCTTGGGAGATTAGCTTCTAGACTTTTGAGCTCTTCCTGCATAAAGGTGATCATCTCACGATCATCTTCTAGCTGAATCAGCTCTTTTGTATCATCAATTTCTTGACGTGTTTGTTGATAGGTCGCATGCGTTTTGAAAAGCGGCTCAATATCTGAGCGTTCTTGTGCAAGCTCAGTTAATTTGACATGATCTCCCATGATATTAGGGTCCATCATCTGTCTTTCGATTTCTTCGTAACGGCTAACGACTTGTGCGATTTGTTCAAACATGAAGCGAGTGGCAAGTGGCGAGTTGCGAGTGGCAATTCACACCTTGTGAGTTTTTAATTTCAAAAGATAAGGTTAGGTGCGCTAAATTAGCGGAAGATCATTATAACGAGGGAGGAACGGGGGTCAAGATAGGCATGATAGATTTAGGAAAGGTCTTACGTCAACTCTTTTTCAATTTATCAATCTTTTTCATGAAATCGGAATCTATCCGAAACATATCAAATAGTTGATGTCCTTTCTGCTCCAAATGCTTAAAATGGGATAGATCTGCCCTAATGACCCCATTTTGATAGAAAACCAGCTTGTCTTTTGATCCGGCAAATAGATGAAAGCCAGAAACATCTAATAACTCAGACAATTGATTTAATTCTGCAAATAAATTTTGAACTCGAATTAGATCCTCGTTTTTACTATACAAAAGGGAGTATTTGTCTTGAAGAGACTTAGGTAAGGAATATGCCTCAACTTTGTTGAGGCCGGTAAAAAGCTTAAATCCGTCAAATGCCACTTTTGATTTAAGCATAAAATATGGCAACCGCAGTTTGCTAGATTCAACACTTATTCCGACAAGTTCAATCCTACGGCTAGATTTGCCTGAGCCAACAATATGTGACGCATCAAAAACACGAATAGCCGCTTCTTCATCATAACTTTTTAGAATGTTTTTCATTTTGAAATATGAGCCAGGCTGTAGATCAAATCGCTCCAGTTTGTTGCGATAGTTTGCTTCACGCTCACTAAAATGAAGGTCATTTTCGGCCGCCAATATTTTGAGATCTACAGCTTTCAAATCCTGTATTTCTTTGTTTCGATACCACTTCAAGGTTGAATAAATGCAAAAGCCTAAAAATAAAATCAGATAGATGAAGGTTTCGGGGTTGTCCATGTGAGAGGTCTCTCCTCAGTTAATAAGCAACAATTAAGTAAGTTAGGGTTTTTAACATACTGTTCAGTTAATTTATTACGCAAAAGCATGCAAATAGTTGTTTGACTTGACCTATTTTAGAATAGGGTTTGTTTGAATGTTATTTGTAGGTTTACAGGAATTGTTTTATTGCTACAACAATTCGTGAAGTCATGCGTAAAGCACACATTCGGCCGGTTATACCCACCATAACGAATACCATTGCATTATTGACGCATCGCAAAACACTGGCAGAATGGTTAGCACATGACAGAACAGATTTCAGACCTCTCTGGCTTAGACAGAGATTACCAAACGAATTGGCCTTGGACTCGCAGACAATTGCTAGGGCTTGCGCCTGATGTAGTCACAGTCAAAGCGACAACACGCTTGATTGATCCAGTTAAATGGGAACAGCTAGGGCAAAGTGAAACCTTCATTTGGGGCTACTACAAACGCTCAAACTTATCACCCCACAAAATCTTTGTTCGCTTAGCTGACTTAACCGGGGAATGCAGCTGCATTGCGACAAAACATCCTTGTAAATTTTTAATCGCCCTACTCGTGCTCTTTTCTAAAGAAAAGCCGCTGTTTGTGCATGCAGAAACGCCAAAATGGGTGAATGAAGTCATATCAGCTAGGGTCGATGAGCATAGCAAAAACGCTTTAAAACAAATTAGCTTAAATAAGGTCAAAGCAAGCATGGCAGAATTCGGCCGTTGGTTGCGTGACCAAGTGCGCCAAGGTGTCGCCAACTTTGCTGAGCGCAAGTCGGCCGATCTTGAATCAATGGCGAATCGCTTAATCGATGCACATATGCTGCAAATGGCCAATGACCTACGCGAGTTGGGCAAGCTTGTCGCCCCGCCAAAAGGAAATCCGCCAGACGATTGGCCGGAAATTCTGGTAAAAGGACTCGGTCGGTTTTATTTGCTTGTTCAGGCATGGGAGCGCTTTGATCAGCTCAGCCCGGCCGAACAGAATGATCTAATCCACGCAACCGTCTTTGTTTCTAGCCGATTACACCTAGATAGCCCTAATTTTCAAGCCGCTGAAACAATTTCAGATCAGTGGATCGTCTTCGGCCGACGGTCTGATGCATTAGGGCGTAGATGGGTCCGACGCACGTGGCTATATGGCCTTGAATCCAAACGCTTTGCTTTATTAGAAGGTGAGGTATCCGGCCGAAAAGTGCTCTTAGCCAATCAGGCAACGGGTGATGTTTATCAGGCTGATTTTCAATTTGAAGCAGGCACAACTCGTTTTTCTGGCCAGCTTGTAAATGCGGAGAATGGCAGGAACGTAGCCCATCTGACCCCGAAAAGACTAATTGATTCCCGTCCCCAACCTAATAGTTCTCCCCCCACCGATTTTTCAAAAATCGAACAAAAATTTGTGCAAGCTTTGACTCAAAATCCGTGGCTACGCATTTGGCCCGTTTATTTAAACGCAGTCCGCTTAAATTACGACAAACATACGAGCCAATGGCTAATTTCTGATCAGCAAGGACGTTCGATCCCTGTCTTGAACGGGAAAGAAAGCGGCTGGCATTTGATGGCGGGCAGCCAAGGGCAACCAATCGATCTATTTGGCGAATGGTCAAACGACGGGCTACATCTTGTCAGCGTTTATTACGACGATGCTTGGCTCGACTTAACCGTTTGGGGTAGTAGATCATGAGCCAAATCTTACTCAAAAAACTAACAAAGAATGCCTTGCTTGGAACTAATCGTTTAGATGCTGAAGCCGCGAAAGATCAAAAACGAGTCAGGCATCAAAATGAGGGAGTCAAACGCCTTGTCACCGGGCTGGATACCAGTGATCCGGCTCACGAACTGCTGGCAACGGCCGGAATTTTGTCGATCCACGAACAGGTCGGCCGACAGCGTGTTGATAGCCTCGCAGGGTTAGTTGATCACTCATTGGCTCCAGAAGCTGATAAGCCTGACTGTCCGGCTGAGGTTGCCGCCCTGTTTGAGCAATTTCAACGGCGGCGCGACATCACTTTGCAAAAAGAAATGTTGGATAGGATTCAAGACAATGGCTGGCGGCTGCCATCTGACGCCGTGCCTGATTTGCTAAAGCTAGGCAGTAAAAACAATTTAATGCGGCCGCAGATTATTTGCATCCTTGACACGTTTGGCCGCTGGATGGCAGAGAAAAACAGCGACTGGCACTATGCCCTACTTCCAACTTTATCATGGGACCAGCTCAACGAAATGTGGCTGAACTCGCCTCAACAAATTCGCATCTCTATGATCAGTTGGCTGCGCCAAACCGATTCAGCAATGGGATTGGCTTTGTTGAAAGCCCAATGGGCCGATGAGCCGGATGGCAATCGACATGCCCTACTCAACTCGTTAAAAACAGGCCTAAGTTCGGCCGATGAATCATTTATCGAACAGGCTTTAGACGCACGCCAAATGGTTGTGCGCAATCGAGCCCATGAACTTCTATCGATGATTCCAGGTTCGCGCTTGGGCAAACGAATGGAAAGCTTTGCCAACTTAGTATTTGAATGGCATCCAGAGAACGGGCCATATTTAACCGTGCGCATGCCGCTAAAAATGACCCCTGCTATGGTCCGTGATGGCTTTAAAGATCAATTTGAAAAGCGACGAGTCGATTTTGTCACAAAACGACTCATCCACTTATTGAGCTGCACCCCACTCGATTACTGGACAACTAAAACAGATTGTTCCCCCAATGAGTTTGTTCGTTTAGCTCAGCGGACAAATTGGCCTCGAACCTTGATTCAGGGCTTAACAACGGCCGCGACACGTCAAAATCGGCCGGATTGGGCAAAAGCGATCCTGGATGAAGCAGGCTTGTCATCTAAAACTGGTTCAGCTTTAAAAGTGCTTGATCCAACCCATATTGTGGAGATTGCTGATAAAGCGTTGGCGCATCCTTTAAAAGATGGCAAGCTCGTTTATAGCCATCCACTGTATGTGTTGCTCAAAGAATGGCAACAGTCGATGCCAGAAGATGTCGTTTTGAAAATCGGGGCGACACTGGCTGAATACATCAGCTCCGAAACGGTAAAGAATGTACCCAATGCCTCGTTACGCGGCTGGCTCTCAAAGTTGATCGGTAATGCACCACCCCATTTGAACAAACAATTTTTAGCGATGTTTACCTTTGATCAAGAGGTTCACACGCTATGGGCATCAGCCATTGAAAAAGGATTGAGTCAAAATCGATCCAGAAGTGAGATAGAAAAAGTTTTTAGTAAGCGGTGATCAGTAAATCGGTCCCACCCATCAGCCGTGAGTGAAACGGCAACATTATCACGACGGTGACTTGCTATTGGCAATTTGCCACCTAAATTTATGTCAGACATTACAACCAAAATCAGGCTACACGCCGAAGAACGATATCAAGCAGAATTAGAGGCGTTGAAAGCGGCCGACCGTCGGCCGAAACCGCCCAATTGGGAGCTGTCCCCGTGGGCCGTTTCGACCTATTTACTCGGCGGTACTTTAGACGATGGGTTTGAAATCGTTCCGAAATATATCGGCAACAGCCGCTTGATCGAGATTGCGATTGCAACGCTCACAACCGATCGGGCATTGCTTTTGCTCGGGATTCCCGGAACGGGAAAAACATGGGTGTCTGAACATCTTGCGGCCGCCATTTCCGGCACCTCGACCTTGCTGGTACAAGGTACAGCAGGCACGAGCGAGGAAGCGATTCGGTATGGTTGGAACTACGCCAGTCTGATCGCCAATGGCCCGTCAGCCGAAGCGTTAGTCGCCAGTCCGGTCATGACGGCGATGGAGCAAGGGAAGATTACCCGCATCGAAGAGTTGACCCGCATCCCGGCCGATGTACAAGATGCGCTGATTACGATTTTGAGCGAAAAGCTGTTGCCGATTCCAGAGCTGGGGCAAGAAATACAGGCGAATCGTGGCTTTAATGTGATCGCGACTGCTAATGATCGAGATCGGGGTGTGAACGATTTATCGAGTGCGTTGAAACGGCGCTTTAACACGGTGGTGTTGCCGCTCCCAGCTACGGCCGATGAAGAGATCAAAATTGTGCGTCAGCGGGTGGCTGATTTGGGCCAAGCGCTTGAACTACCGGTTGAAGCTCCCGCTCTAGACGAAATTCGTCGAATCGTGACGATTTTTCGTGAGCTACGCAACGGGGAAACGGCCGATACGAAAAAACGGATCAAGGGGACAGGTGGAACATTGAGCACGGCCGAAATCATCTCGGTCATGAACAGCGGTTTGGCTCTGTCAGCCCATTTCGGAGATGGAAAGCTGGCTCCGGCCGATATCGCCGCCGCCCTGACAGGTGCCATCGTTAAAGACCCGATTCATGACACGGTTGTCTGGAAGGAGTATCTAGAAACGGTGGTAAAAGAGCGCGAAGGCTGGGATGAAATTTATACGGCATGTCGGGCGTTAGTTTAGGAAGTTGCAAATGGAATTTAAGATTTTTCATGAATCGACCAAACCTCAAAATGCAGAAAGATCGGTTCGACAAATGAAGAACCACAATCAATGTGAATTTGAGGTTTTAAGCTCAGAGCTGTACCTACACAAAGGCAGTGTTGTGAACTGTAAAACAATCATTCATGCAGATACCTGGGAAGAGTTTGTATTCAAAGTGATTAGATTTAGCCAGTCATTTGGCTACTCATGGTTGCTTAGTGGAAATATTCAAAACGAATTGCATTTAAGCACTAAACAGGTTCACTCGGGGCAGGGAATATCCCTTATTGATATTTCTGTTGGCAGAGAGACTTTTACAAAAGGAAGTAATTAGCTGATGAGCAAAGGATTTTACAAACCATCTGCTGGCAAACTCAACTTTACGGCGTTTGCCCTACCCCTCTTGCTCCCCGCCCCTTTTTTTCCATGCTAAAAATTTTCCCTATCCGCCATCACGGCCCAGGATCAGCATTTGCGCTGATCGAAGAACTCAATAACTATCGGCCGGACATCATCTTGATCGAAGGGCCAAGCGATGCAACCCATATGTTGCACTGGCTGGGCCATGCTGAAATGGAGCCACCGATTGCCCTGCTTGGCTATCGGCCGGATGAGCCTGGCAAGTCGAATCTGTCTCCGTTTGCTGTTTTCTCGCCCGAGTACAACGCCATCCGTTATGCGCTAGATCGTGAGATTCCGGTGCGCTTTTGTGATTTACCACAGGGGCACATGATGGCGATGGCTGAAAAAGGGGCGAGTGTCCCAATGCCGGATGGGAAACTGTTCCAAATTTTGGCGAAGGCGGCCGGACAGCGTGAGTACGAACCATGGTGGAATGTGTTTATCGAACAACGGCAAGACACATCGAACCTGTTTGAAGCGATTCACGAACTAATCGACGAAATGCGTAGCGATCATGTTATTCGGGCTGAACCTCCGCTTAAAATGGGCGATGGCCCAGCGTCCGCTGGGCTAGATGAAAAAGCGACCGCCACTTGGCTGATGGGGGAAAAGCGGGAAGCCCAAATGCGTCAGGGGGTTCGGGATGCACGGGCCGAAGGATTTAAGAAGATCGCATTTGTATGCGGAGCATTTCATGCAACCGCCATCAAGATGATTGATGAACCCGGCCGCGAACAGATCAATGCTGAAATCGATGAGATGTTGCTCGAAGAGCTTGAAACAGTTGAGGTGGAATTCGCGTGGATGCCGTGGACCTATAGCCGTCTTTCATCGCTGTTAGGGTATGGAGCCGGGGTGAAATCACCTGGCTGGTATCACCATTTGTGGCAGATGAAGCATGATGGTGCCGAGCCGATGGAGGTGATCGTCGGATGGGTTCAGCAGGTGGCGAGCCTGTTGCGTGAGGCGGGATTTGATTCCTCGTCGGCCCACATTATTGAAACGGCCCGGTTGGCGGAGGCGTTGGCGGCCGTGCGTGATTTACCGATTCCCGGTTTGCAGGAAATCAGCGAAGCGGTGCAAACGGTGATGTGCGGCGGCCATAACGAACCGCTTAAACTCATCGAGAAAAAACTGGTGATCGGGGAGCGCATGGGGCAAGTTCCGGCCGATGTGCCGCTAACCCCGTTCCAAAAAGATTTGTGGAGCCTGCAAAAACGCTTCACCCTTTATCCAGACCCTGAACGGGTCTCGTACAAATTTGACTTGCGTATAGATGAAGATCGGGAAAAGAGTGCGTTTCTGCACCGCTTGAACTTACTGAATGTGCCGTGGGGGACGGTGGTCCGGCCGAAACGGCGCATCGCTGGGACATCTGAAGAGGGGTGGACGCTCGTCTGGAAACCGGACCTGATGATTCGGGTGATGGAAGCAGGCTTGTGGGGAAACAGTGTCAAAGATGCGGCCTTGGCGAAGGGTGAAAGCTTGGCGCTTGAAGCTGAAAGTTTAAAAGATTTAACCCAGCTGCTTAACCGCACAATTGAAGCGGACATGCCCGACTTAATCGGTAAAATTTTAGATCAAATCGAAGAAAAATCGGC
>JBGCDP010000226.1:0-5407 GCA_045105475.1 Anaerolineae bacterium | reverse complement strand
TTTCCGCAAGCGACTTGCGATCAGAACCCATACGGTGAATACCGAAGTGGGCAATCTCTCTGGTGGGAATCAGCAAAAAGTAATGCTGAGCAAATGGCTCAACATCAAGCCAAAACTTTTAATTCTAGATGAGCCAACACGCGGCATCGATGTGGGTGCAAAAGCGGAAGTTCATCAAATTATCAATCAACTGGCGGCTGAAGGGATCGCCATCATCATGATTTCCTCCGATCTGCCCGAAGTGTTAGCGATGAGTGACCGCATTCTCATTATGCGTGAAGGGCAGCAGATGGGAATTTTAGACGGCCGGCAAGCGACGCAAGAGTCGGTCATGACGGCCGCAATGGCCGGGATCCCGGCGTAAGGTTGTTTTAACGAAAAATGGAATTTATTCGACGCACATTACGACCCGACCAAATCCGCGAGCTATCGCTCGTACTGATCATTGTTTTAGCAGTGGTCTTTTTCGGGTCTCAAATCGAAAACTATTATCACCCACGCACCTTTAATCGCATCGCGACCAGCGTTGCCATATTGGCCGTGGTCGCCGTTGGCCAAACGCTCGTCGTCGTTATGCGTAACATCGACCTTTCAGTTGGGTCGATCGTCGGCTTTACCGCCTACTTTGTCGGCCGGGCGCTCGTCAACAACGTCGAGATGTCCCCGATAAGCGCAGTGTTGCTCGCTATGGCGATGGGGGCTGGATTGGGCATGATCAACGGTTTGATTATCGCCTACGGCCGGGTGCCCGCCATCATCACCACACTGGGCACACTCGCCGGTTTCCGCGCGATTTTAGTCGGCGGCGGCAACGCTGAATCAATTATCACCAGCGCATTACCTACATGGCTGGTTGACCTGCCGAGACTCAACGCCTTTGAATTTGGCGAATTTCAAATTCGAATGGTTGTCGTTATTGCCCTGCTTGTGGTCGTCATCTTCCAGTTAGCGATCTCATTTTTGCCATGGGGCAGGCGGCTCTACGCCATCGGATCAAATCCAGATGCAGCGCGCATGGCCGGACTCCCGGTCGAGCGCTCAATTGTTACCGCTTATATGCTGTGCGGTGCGCTGTGTGGTTTGGGCGGATTCCTCTTCCTCGCTCGTTTCGGAACGATTACGGTAGTAGCAGCCCAAGGGCTGGAGCTACAAGTAGTTGCGGCCGTTGTCGTAGGCGGAGTCAACATTTTTGGTGGCTCTGGCTCACTTGTCGGCGCGTTATTAGGCACGATCCTAATCGCTACACTGGAGCAAAGCCTGCTGCGCTGGCGCGTTGTCAGTGAGTTCTGGCGAGACGCGCTGCTAGGGTTGCTCATCTTATTGGCGGTTGCGGCCGATGCCTTGATCATCAGCCGTTTACGCAGCTGGTGGGCACAAAACGAAATCGTCCAGCTTTCAGCAGAACCCGTGCAGGAGGAACCCAATGCGTAAATTAGAGAATTATCTTCGTTGGGAAACGCTATTAGCGGTCATATTGATCATTGTCGTGATTATCAACGTCAATCTGTCACCTTTTTATCTAGGTGTCCAAAATCAAATCAATCTGTTCCAACTTTCAATTGAAAAAATCATCGTCGCATTGATCATGACGTTGATCATCATCAATGCTGAAATCGACCTGTCTGTCGCTTCGATTATGGGGCTGTCAGCCTGCACGCTGGCATATGTCTGGGACATTGGCTATACGATGTCAACCGCCCTCCCCATCGCTTTAATGGTCGGCATTGCGGCCGGAGCAATTAACGGATTCTGGGTCGCATATATGGAACTGCCATCGCTGGTTGTGACACTGGCCGGGCTCATCGCTTATCGTGGTTTAGCTAGGGTTCTTGTCGAAGACAACTCGATTAGTGACTTTCCTGAATGGTTCGACGCGATGGGACAAGATCCATTTTTAGGACCAATTCCATTTAGCATCGTGCTCTTTTTTGTGGGTCTGGTGATTTTGATTGTAGTGCTGCAACGCAGTGGATTCGGCCGAAAAGTGTACGTCATAGGCAACAGCAAAGAAGTTGCTGAATATTCCGGCGTACAAGTCAAACGGATCAAGATGACGCTGTTTATGTTGTCAGGATTTGTAGCAGCGGTGGCCGGGGCATTGCTCGCTGCACGGCTTGGTGCAGTGCGCGGCAGCACGGCCGACGGCTTCGAGCTCGACATCATCACCATGGTGCTTTTAGGTGGTGTCAGCATCTTTGGTGGCTCTGGTACATTGACCGGTGTTGGTCTTGCCATCCTTATTATTTTGAATATTCGAAATGGGTTATCACTCGCCAATATTTCAGGCAATACCCAAACAGGTGTTGTTGGGTTGTTATTGATTTTGTCTGTTCTTGTTCCCAATTTACTCCAATGGATTCAGGCACGCTTGAATAGACAATCAACCCATCAGACTTAAGTCATAAAAGGTACTTTTATCATAGAGGCAGAAGAAGAAATTACTACCCAAGTGGTGATAATGAGTTCATGAATAAAATCACTCAATTACAACTCAATTGGACCTACCCCATCTTCTTCACTTTAGTGTTAGCACTCTTACTCATGGGTTGCGGGCAAAGCACAGCTGAACCCGGCCTCACAAGCACAGACGAAAACGAAACAAGCATTGAACCAGAAGAAGATGAGATTGTGAGCGAATCAAGCTCAGCAACTGCTACCGAAGACAGCTCATCTGGAACAAATGAGATTACAGAAGATGTATCGGACGATGATGATATAAACATCGTCCTTTTACCAAAATTTATGGGAATTTCAGTATTTGATCAAGCAAACGAAGGTGCGATTGAGGCAGCTAGAAATTTGCGTCAACCGGCCCCTAGCTTTGTGGGTCCAACGGCTGAAAACAGCGTTGAGGGTCAAATCAAGATTTTGGAAGATGCAATCACCAATGGATATGACGCGGTCATGATCAGTAACAATGCTGGAGACGAAATTGCCCCGGTTGCTCAACGGGCAATGGATGCGGGAGTCTCTGTTGTGACATGGGATTCTCCGATTCCTTCGGCCGGAGGTGAGAGCGTCTTCGTCGCGCAGGTTGATTTTGATGAAACCGGCTATGTCATGGCGGAAATGGCACACGACATTTTAAACGGCAACGGCAAATTCGCCATCTTGTCCGCTACCCGTAACTCGGCCAACCAAAATGCATGGATCGCCTCGATGGAAGAAACGATTTCAACAGATTCAAAATACGAAGGTCTTGAACTAATTGACATCGTCTACGGGGATGATCAAGCTGATAAAAGTTATACCGAGGCATTGGCTTTAGTTGAAGCGTATCCTGACTTAGACCTGATTATGTCACCAACCACAGTAGGCATCGGTGCTGCAGCCAAAGCGATGCAAGACGAAGGGATGTGTGACGCGGTTAAAACGAGCGGCCTAGGTTTGCCGGCCGAAATGATCATTTACATGAAAGATGATTGTGTCCCTCAGTTTGCACTCTGGAGCTTTAGCGACTTGGGATACCTCACCTACCATTTGACCTACCACTTGGCAAAAGGAAACATTGAGGCTGTTGAAGGTGCTACTTTTAATGCAGGCAGGATGGGCAACTTCACGATTGAAAAAGACCCAACCCGCAATGAAGGTTTACGAGTTTTAATGGGCTCATTTGCCATTTACAAAGCTGAAGATTTGCTCTGGCGATGAGATATTGTGTTCAACGTCTTTTTCATAATTGAAGATGAAAAAGACTCGAAAAGAAGGAGAAATTGAAATGCAAAAACATTGGAAGAAAGTTGCTATAGGATTATTAGCACTATTGCTAATGCTCGCTGCGTGCGAGCGTGAAATTGAGCCACCAGAAGCGGAGCCAGAACCAACGACCGCTACTGAATCTGAACCAGAAGAGGAAATGGTTGAAGAAGAGGAAGAACCTGCCATGGAAGAAGAAATGGCCGGTGACGGCGAATTCAACGCCATCTTGCTTCCAAAATTCTTAGGCATTCTTGTCTTTGACCAAGCGAATGACGGCGCGATTGAAGCCGCCAATGAGCTGGGCCAACCGGTAGCAGAATTTACCGGCCCAACGCCTGAAAATAGCGTACAGGGGCAGATTGAAATCATGACCAATGCAGCGACCCAAGGGGTTGATGCGGTGATGCTCAGCAACAATGCGGGCGACCAAATCGCTCCAGCCGCTCAAGCGGCCATGGACGCTGGCATAACGGTTGTGACATGGGACTCTCCCATTCCATCGGCCGAAGGTGAAAGCGTCTTCGTCGCACAGGTTGACTTTGACGAAACTGGCGTGGTCATGGCTGACATGGCACATAACATTTTAGGCGGCAGTGGTAAATTCGCTGTCCTTTCAGCTAGCCCAGACGCTGCCAACCAAAATGCTTGGATCGCTTCAATGGAGGATGCGTTAGCCAATGACAGCAAATATGCTGATTTGGAACTACTCGACATCGTTTATGGAAACGACCAGTCTGAAGAAAGCTACAACCAAGCATTGGCTCTTGTCGACCAATATCCAGAAATGGAATTGATCATGTCACCGACTACAGTTGGTATCGCGGCCACGGCCAAAGCGATGCAAGACGAAGGTCTGTGTGATCAGGTTAAAACGAGTGGATTGGGCTTGCCGGCCGAAATGGTGAGCTTTACCCTCAACGGTTGTGCCCCAGAGTTCGCACTTTGGAGCTTCGTCGATCTTGGCTACTTAACCTACCACCTCACCTACAACTTGGCTGTGGGCAACATCGAGGCGGAAGAAGGGGCAACCTTCGACGCAGGTCGGATGGGGTCATACACCATCGAGAAAGACCCAACACGTGATGCAGGACTACGCGTTTTGATGGGACCATTCACCGTTTATGACGCATCTAATGTCGAAGCGGATGCTGGGGAAGCCGCCATGGATGCCTCTTCGACAGAGGGTGAAGAAGCGATGGAAGAGATGGCTCCAATCGTGCCAGTAGCTGGCATGGAAATGAACGCCACACTCCTACCAAAATTCCTCGGCATTCTCGTATTTGATCAAGCGAATGACGGTGCCCTCGAAGCGGCCGGAGAGTTGGGTGTGGCACCGGCCGAATTTACCGGACCAACCCCAGAAAATAGCGTTCAAGGTCAGATCGAAATTATGACCAATGCCAGCACGCAGGGTCTTGACGCGGTTATGCTCAGCAACAATGCGGGCGACCAGATTGCTCCAGCGGCTCAGGCAGCTATGGATGCAGGCACAACGGTTGTCACTTGGGACTCGCCGATTCCGTCGGCCGAAGGTGAAAGTTTGTTCATCGCTCAGGTTGACTTCGATGAAACAGGCGTGGTCATGGCTGACATGGCGCACAGCATTTTAGGTGGCGCAGGTGAGTTTGCAGTGTTATCTGCTAGCCCCGATGCAGCCAACCAAAATGCTTGGATCGCGGCAATGGAAGATGCATTGGCCACTGACCCT